>JAUSIA010000006.1 GCA_030648225.1 Ignavibacteria bacterium
GCTGCATATGGTTTTGCAGTCACCGCCACAATGACTATAAGCACAATTTTTATGATTGCGATATTCAAAATAAAAAATAACTATTTGAAGATGCTAATAGCATTTCTGGTTTTTCTTGTAAATACTGCTTTTTTAATAGCGGTTTTAGATAAGCTTCCTCATGGCGGATTTTGGTCTGTAATTATTGCAGCAATTCCTTTTCTTATTATCAGGTTATGGTCTAAAGGAAATGAGCGGATGCGAAGGAACTTTAGGTCTCTTCCGGTTGATACTTTTGTAGAAAGCTATAGTCAGCTTTATAGTTTGGGTAATAATATAAAAGGGTCTGCACTTTTTTTTACGCGAACACTTAATGAAATTCCTCCTTATATGGTACATGTTATTATAAGAGGTAATATTATTTATGAAAATAACATTATGGTTTCAATTCAAGCATCCGACGTTCCTTATGGAAAATCTTTTAATAAAATTGAAAATATTGCTCCCGGTTTATCGGGAATTGAAATAAAAACAGGTTATATGGAAATTATTAACCTGCAAAAGATTTTTAAGGAATTGAATTTTTCTGAAAAAGTAATTTTCTATGGCGTTGAGGATATAATTACTACAAATCCGTTACTAAAATTATTTGCACTGCTTAAGAAAATTACTCCTCCTTTTGTAAGATTTCATGATTTGCCATATAATAAGCTGCACGGAGTTATAACACGCTTGGATTTGTAATTAATAAAATCTTTAATTATTCGTTATGCTGATGAATTTCAATAATAGTTCTTTTACCGATCTTTATTATAGTGCAATTACTTATTTTGTTCACCTTAAAAACTATTTAATTAAATGAAAAAATTATTAACTGCATTCCTGTTCATAACAATCATAAACAATAATTCTGCTTTTCAGCAGACAACAGATACAATAACTGTTGCATTCTGGAATCTTGAAAATCTTTTTGATGTTATGGATGACCCAAAAAAAGAAGATGAAGAATTTCTTCCTTCCGGCACAAAAGAATGGACTAGAGAAAGACAAGATAAAAAAATGTATAATCTCTCAAGAGTTATCAGATCAATGAATAATGATAAAGGCCCTGATATACTTGGAGTCTGTGAAGTTGAACATCAGGCTCTGCTTGATAGTCTTGTTTCAAAATTCTTCCCTGATAAAAAATACAAAACAGCTTATTTGGAATCTCACGATGGAAGGGGAATTGATAATGGATTAATTTATAATTCAAAATTGTTCTCGCTTATTTCTGTTAGAGGAGATACTGTTAAATTAAATGATGGTTATCCAACAAGATTAGTTTTAAATGTAAACCTTGCCTACCGGCAGGCAGGTCTTCTTACTAAAGAAAAAGATACTCTCCGCATTTATGTAAATCATTGGCCTTCAAGAAGGGGAGGGGAAACTCAATCCGAACCGAACAGAATAAGTGCAGCAGAAACTTTAAGACACTCTGTTGATGAAAATTTCCTGGCAAACAGAAATGTAAAAATTATTATAATGGGAGATTTCAATGATGAACCAGGAAATATGTCATTAACGAATTATTTAAGAGCAACTCCGTTTTATTGTGATAGTTCAGAATATTATGATTCTATTCTCCTGGATTTAATGAATATTTCTTATCCCGATTATGCTGAAGGTTCAGGGTCATACAAATATAAGGATGACTGGAATATGCTGGATCAGATAATTATTTCAAATTCATTATTGTTTGATGAACACTTTCATTACATCTGCGATTCTTTTGAAGTATATAAACCTAATTTAATGGTTACACATTCAGGAAAGTTTGAAGGAACGGCATTTCCTACTTATGGAGGCAGCAGATATCTTGGCGGCTATAGTGATCATTACCCGGTAATTGCAAAATTCTATCTTGGAAAGAATTAGCGATGAAAAAAGAATTATTAATTTTTGGCGCCAATGGTGCACTTGGTAAAGGAATTACAGAAGTATTAACCGAAAAAGATTTTGACAAAGTCTATCTCTTTGATTTTGATTTAACTGGTTTGCCTGATTGGAAGAACATTGATAAGATCATAATAAAAGATTTAGCCGATGAAAAAAATGTTATTGATTCCTTTTCAAAAGTTACCCCTTCGAAGGAAAAATATTATTTCCTCTACAGTACAGTTGGAGGTTTTGCTGGCGGCAATAATATCTGGGAAACTGAAGTTGAAGAGCTCAACAAAATGATAAATATGAATTTTAAATCAAGCTTCTTCATTGCAAAACATTTTGCGAGATTAGTTAAAGAATCTTCCGGTGGATCAATTTGTTTTACAGCGGCATTCACAGGTGTAAACCCTGAAACAAAAAAAGCAGCTTATGGTTCTGCAAAGGCTGCTTTAATTCATCTTGTTAAAACTCTTTCTCTTGAAGGAAAAGAGATAAACCTGACAGTTAATGCAATTGCTCCTTATATAATTGACACACCAGCAAATAGAGATTGGATGCCTGCCCCGACCTTGTCGGGGAAAGATGCTGATTATGAAAAGTGGATGAAACCGCAAGAGATTGGCGAACTGGTTAATAGTATTTTTAATCACTTTAATTTTCTGACAGGAAATATTATTAATCTTACACATCGTTTTAAGATATAATTTTCCAAAACAAAGTGAAGGATAATTTTGTTATATGAGGTTTTTATGAATTTAAAAGAAAAAATAAATGAAGATATGAAGACCACTATGAAAAGCGGCGATAAATTAAAGCTTGAAACTGTCCGTTCAATCCGTGCATTAATCCTTGAGTTTGAAAAGAGTGGAGCAAACAAGGAGCTTAACCCTGAAGAAGAAATAAAATTGTTAAGCTCGGCGGCAAAAAAAAGAAAAGAATCCATTGAACAATATCAGAATGCCGGGAGAACTGATCTTGTTGAAAAAGAGGAAGCTGAATTAAAAATCTTAATGGAATATCTTCCGAAGCAGCTTTCGGAAGAAGAGATACAGAAAGAAATTGGCAGGATTGCTTCAGAAATTGGAGCGAAAACAAAAGAGGATTTTCCTAAGCTTATGCCAGCAGTTATAAAAGAATTGAAAGGTAAAGCTGATGGCAAAGTTGTAAAACAGGAAGTTGAAAAATACCTGGGGAAAGATTGAACATTCTGGATCTGATATTAATCTTTTTTATTCTTATTGGTTTTATTCTCGGTTTTAAAGATGGTTTTGTAAGAAAACTTATTGGATTGATTGGTTTTGCATTAGCTATATCCCTGGCAATAACATTCGCATTCAACCTTGGCAGATTAGTAGAATCAATTACAGGAATTGAAATTTATCTTTCCGAAATTATAGCTGGTATAATAATTTTTCTTGCTGTAATCTTTATCTTTTCTATCATTAAAAGATTTGTTCATCCTTTTGATAAAGTAAATAACCTGCTCAACCAGGTAACCGGAGCCTTTTTTGGAGGAATACAAATACTTTTTTTCCTAAGTGCATTCCTTATTATTCTTAATATTTTTAATACACCTGATAAGGAATCACAGAATAATTCTTATTTATATGATAAAGTTTATAATATAATTCCTGCAACTATAGAACTTTTAAGCGAGTATGAAGCGGAACCTAAAAAAGTGATTAAGGATTATATAAGAGACAGAGATACGTTAAAATGATTTCAGGAGCTGTACTTGATAAGCTGGAATTCTCTAAAATTCTTCACTACATTTTGGTTTATTGTATAACTGAAAAAGGGAAGAAGATAATTGAGTCTCTTACACCAACAAATAATCCTGAAATTTTTCTTACAGAGGGAAAACTTGTAAGTGAAGTAAAAGAAATTTTAATCAAAGATATACCACCGCCAATTAATTTCCTTCCAGATCTTGAAACATCTCTTTCGCAAAGTAAAATTGAAGGCGTTGTTCTTGATGCCAAAAAAATACTTGAAATATTAGGACTACTAATAACTTCAAGAAACCTGCTTCAGTACATTAAAGGAAATGGTGAAATTGCTCCCGGCTTACTGCAGTTATCTAATCGTCTTTATGTTGATAAAGTTATCGAACACCATATTCAGAAAGTAATTAATGAAAATGGTGAGATAAAAGAGAGTGCAAGCCCAAGACTTTCTGAAATAAGAAAAGAGGTAAGGGAAAAACAGGATGAACTGATCCGTTCTGTTAACAGGCTTACCAAAGCATTAAAAGAAAAAGAAATAATAAGAGAAGATTATCTTACTTTACGAGACGGCAGGATAGTTATACCTGTAAAAGCTGAACATAAAAGACATATCAAAGGATTCATTCACTCTGAATCGGCATCAGGACAAACAGTTTATATTGAGCCTGAAGAAACTTTAGAGATGAATAATGATATTGTTTCGCTTTCATTTGAAGAAAGAAGAGAGATTGAAAGAATTCTTAAAGAATTAACAAAGAAAATAGGAACTGTAGCTAATGATCTTAAAAAAACTCATGATACAATCGGTTATGTTGATTCTCTTTTTGCGCGTGCCAAGTATTCAATTGAAATCATTGCTTCATATCCGGCGGTAGATAATAATCAACCTTTATTCATTGGAGATGCAAGACATCCTATTCTTATTAAAAAATTTGGGCGAGCCAAAACAGTACCTCTGAATCTTGTAAAAAAAGACTGGAATGTAATAATTATTACAGGTCCCAACGCAGGTGGAAAAACAGTCGTATTAAAGATAGTCGGACTTCTTTCACTAATGCTTCAGAGTGGTATTCATATCCCCGTTAGTCCGGATTCTAATTTTCATTACTTCGATAATATTTTAGTTGATATTGGTGATGAGCAGTCAATTGAAGATGATCTCTCAACTTTCAGTTCTCATTTATCCAATATAAATAATATTCTTCAGAAAGCTGATTCAGATTCTCTTGTTCTACTTGATGAAATTGGAACAGGGACTGATCCAACTGAAGGATCTGCTCTTGCGGTTGCTGTACTGCTTATTCTTCGTGATAAAAAAGCTTTAGTATTTGCATCTACTCATCATGGCAATTTAAAGCTTATTGCAAATGATAAGGAAGGATTTGAAAATGCTGCCATGGAATTCGATACTCAAAATCTTAAACCAACTTATGTTTTTAAGCAGGGTATGCCAGGTTCAAGTTATGCTTTTGAAGTTGCAAGAAGAATTGGGCTTGAAGAAGATTTCCTTTCACTTGCAAAAGAATATCTTGAAACCGATAAGCATAAAGTAGAAAAATTTCTTGTTGATATAGAATCAAAATCACGATTGGTTGAAGAGAAATTAAAGCAGGCAGAACGAGAGAATTCAAGATTAACAGGCTTATCAAATCTTTACAAACAAAACCTGGATAAGCTTGAAAAAGAAAAGAAGAAAATACTTGCCAAAACTAAAGAAGATGCTGAAGAGTATATAAAAGATATAAACAAGAAGTTTGAAAAAATAGTTAAAGACTTAAAGGAATCTAAAGCAGATAAAGAAATTATAAAAACATCTCAGAATATCATTAAAGAGATAAAAGAAAAAAATAAAACCCTGCTTAAAGAGGAACCGGAATTAATTGAAGCCGGAGAATTAAAAGAAGATGATTATGTTTCTGTTAAAGGAACTTCTACAGTTGGAAGAATTATTGAAATCTTTCCTGAAAATAAAAAAGCAACTATTCTTGTTGGCACTGTTAAAATGAATGTTCCTCTTAAAGATATTATTCATTCAAAAGCGGCAAAAAGTGATGAAAGAAAAATGAGTGCTTATTCATATATTCCTGCTGAAGCTGATATGAGAATTGATATTAGGGGTGAGCGACCTGAAGAAGCTGAGTTTGAAGTAACAAAATTTATTGATAATGCTTATGCAGCAGGTTTGGATAGAATTGAAATTCTTCATGGAAAAGGAACAGGTGCATTAAAGAAAATGGTTAAGGAAATTCTTTCTCATCACAATAAAGTAAAAACATTTTACTTTGCACCAATTGAAGCTGGCGGAGAGGGAATTACAATCGCTGAATTAAAATGAAAATCAAAATCAAGTGCAAGATCAAGTTCAAGTTCAAGAAGTAATAAGATAAATTGCTCTTGAACCTGCACTTTAATAAATATGATTAAAAAAATATTAATAGCCAACAGGGGCGAAATAGCTGTACGGATTATCCGGGCCTGTAAGGAATTAGGTATTACATCTGCTGTTATTTACTCTGATGCCGATAAACATTCTTTGCACACACACCTTGCTGATGAATCATTTTATATTGGAGAAGCTCCAGCCTCAGCTTCATATCTTAACAAAGAAAAAATTATTGATCTTGCTAAGAAAATAAATGCGGATGCAATTCATCCCGGTTATGGGTTCTTTTCTGAGAACTCAGATTTTATTAAAGCTGTTGAAGGTGCAGGAATAATCTTTATCGGGCCTTCTTCAGAATCTGTTAAGATGATGGGCAACAAAACAGAAGCACGAAGTTTAATGCAAAAAAATAAAGTTCCCATAGTTCCCGGTGCAACAAAATCATTGATGAATGTTAATGAAGGAAAAAATATAAGTAAAGAGATAGGATACCCTGTTCTGCTTAAAGCATCTGCAGGTGGAGGAGGAAAGGGGATGAGAAAAGTTTCTTCGGAAAAAGAATTTGAAGATGCTTTTGATGCAACAAAAAGAGAAGCTTTAAAAGCTTTTGGTAATGAAGATGTTTATCTTGAAAAATATATTGAATCTCCACGTCATATAGAAGTCCAGTTAATAGCTGATAAGCATGGCAATTATGTTCATCTGTTTGAAAGAGAATGTTCAATTCAAAGAAGACACCAGAAGATAATTGAGGAAGCACCCTCTTCTTTTGTTGATTCTGCAACAAGAGAAAAGATAACAACTGCTGCAATAAATGCGGCCAGAGCCTGCAATTATTATAATGCCGGTACAATTGAATTCCTTATGGATAAAAAGAAAAATTTTTATTTCTTAGAGATGAATACCAGGCTTCAGGTTGAACATCCT
>JAUSIA010000020.1 GCA_030648225.1 Ignavibacteria bacterium
ATGTTCCATAAAAAGAGAGAATAAGATTTTCAGAATCATCTTCACCACATACAATTATATTGTCTAATGAAGAGACTCCGCCGTTTTCCATTTCGAGCAATATTTTAGAAAAATAAACATCGTACGTATGAAGATTAAGAGTACCAATGTCTAATGTTGCTCCAATATGTTTTAACTTACGGCCCTGTAAAAAAATCAGTTTGCTGTATTCTTTCCCTATATATACTATTAATGATTGATCATCCGGGAAGAACTTTTTGGTTTTAGCCACATAATAAGCAAGGGAAATCTCTGCACTTTTTACAGAAGGTATTTTGAAATGTCTCTTACCATGATGGCGGGCTAATGAGTTAATCATGTTTATACAGGCAACTTCGCCGCCGAGGAACACAGAAAGAAGAGATTTATCTGCAAGTTCAACATATCCGAGATTTTTCTTTTCAACAGCTATGTTTTTAGATTCCTGAATATCATCAATTATGTCATCAGCTACTTTTGCTGTGGCAAGCTGTTTTGAACCTTCATAGATATGATAATGAAGTGCGGGTTCGGTTAATGCAGGAATGAATAAACTTTTATTAAGATTAATTCCCGCTAAATTATTGGCAAGGGTTGTAACCGTAGAGGCTGCCATTTTACTCTCAATTACAGTATCCTGCGTCTGAATTTTTTCTAAATCCAATTCGGTACCTTCAATACTAAGATTTGAGATCCCTTCTTCAAGATCAATGGTGGGTTGGACAAAATCCACGCCCGCGGTTTTAAGAACCATAAGTTTACCATTAACCTTTGAGACTACAGCTACTTTGGTATCATTGCCATCGCAATAAATACATATTAAGGGTTTCATTTTTATGCCGCCGTTAATAATTGTTGAATTCTTGTTTTATTATTTGCATAAGCCACTGCATTTTCCAGTGATATACTTTTTTCAAGGTATAAACGTTTTAAATCCTGTTCCATAGTTATCATACCCATATTGCCGCCCTGGTTAATCATCATATAAATTTCACTTGTGGTATTATTCTTTATTGCAGCCTTAACGCTTGGTGTAGCAATTAAAACTTCTTTAGCCATTATGCGCTTTCCATCCAAACTTGGAATAAGCTTTTGAGAAACAACAGTAACCAATATATCAGCGAGCCTGTTTCTTACACGCTCCTGTTCATTAGGATTAACTTCTGCTATAATTCTGTCTATTGATTCTGTTGTTGAGGATGTATGAAGTGTTGAAAAAACTTTATGACCTGTGTCAGTTACTTCAAGAGCAGCCATAATAGTATCCGGATCTCTCATTTCACCAATTACAATTATATCAGGGTCCTGCCTTAATGCCTGGATAACTCCATCTTTAAAAGTAAGAACATCGCGTCCCACTTCCCTGTGCCTTACTATAGAGACTTTTGATTGATGAACATATTCTACTGGGGATGCAATTATTACTATATGGCAGGGATCAAAATTATTATGATAGTCAATAAACGAATCAAGCGTGGTTGATTTACCTGAACCGGTTATACCGGTAACAAGCGATAATCCGAACTTGATGTAATTGTGGCTCATCATCTTTATAACATTGGGATGAAAGCCAAGCGATTTAAGCGGCCTGATTGTCTGGTTAATAGCTCTCATATTAAGAGCTAAAGTATCAAGATCGTAATATGCGTCTGCTCTGAATCTTACATCAATATTCCTTCTCTCATAAAAAAATGTGTAACTGAAGTCCAGGTTTCTTGTAAGGGCAAGATATTTTCTTTGGTTTGAATTGAGCA
Organism: Ignavibacteria bacterium; assembly: GCA_030648225.1. Classification (GTDB taxonomy): domain Bacteria; phylum Bacteroidota; class Ignavibacteria; order Ignavibacteriales; family Ignavibacteriaceae; genus RBG-16-34-14. The sequence goes on from JAUSIA010000020.1 coordinate 1,773, forward strand.
GATTAATTACAAGTGCAGCCGATTCATCAAGAGAAAGAGTTGGAAGATCTTCTATCCTGTGTTTCTTACCGTAAATCCTCATCCAGATGCTTGCTGTATTTCCATGTCCTCCAATTTCAATATCTGATGCGTCTCTTTCTATCATGCTTGTTAAAAACTTATTAAACAGGTTTCTAAAAGCAATTCTCTCTTCGGAAGTCAACTTTTCAATATTCTCTAAAATATAATTAACCCTTTCCTGCCCGGTAAAAGCTTGTGGAATTGTTTTAGCGAACTTTTCGAGAATATTTTTTTCTTTAATGACTGCCAATTTTTTTTACTTTTTGATTTTTATTTTAACTCTGTTTCGTAATTATTACTTGTCTCATTTGGGAATATTTACTCATCAGATGTTCCGGCTATTACTTCTTCAAATGATGTAATACCCAATCTTACCTTTTCTAATCCTGAATCTCTAAGTGTTAAGCTACCATCTGCTTTAGCCTGTGCTCTGATCTTTTCTTCATCAACTTCAATACCAGAACGAACTATTATCTGACGTATTTCTTTTGTAAAGTAAAGAGCTTCATGAATGGCAATTCTACCTTTATAACCAGTATTATTGCACTTTACGCAACCTTTAGCTTCATAAACAGGATGACTTTTCCATTCATCTTCTTTAAGGTTAAGATGTTCAACAAGAGCGTCATCAATTTTATTTATTTTCTTTTTACAGCTATCGCATAATCGTCTTATCAATCTCTGGGCAACAATAATATTAATTGCATAAGCAATAAGGAAAGGTTCTATACCCATTTTATAAAGACGTGCAACTGCACTTGGTGCATCGTTAGTATGCAATGTTGAAAATGTTAAGTGGCCGGTGTTTGCAAGCTTAATTGCAACTTCAGCAGTTTCTTTATCTCTCATCTCACCAACAAGTACTATATCGGGGTCGTGGCGAAGGATTGACCTGATAGCCTGTTCAAACCCCATTTTATATCCAATCTTTAACTGTCGGGCACCATTAATAACATACTCAACAGGGTCTTCAACTGTAAGTACGTTTACAGTTGGATCAATTACCTGGTGAAGAGCTGCAACAAGAGTAGTACTTTTACCGCTTCCCGTTGGCCCTGTTAGTATCACCATTCCCTGGGGCTGTTTTATAGCTTTATCAAATGCTTTTCGTGAATACCCTGATAATCCCAGTTTGTCAAGATCCTTAATTACTTTTCTATCATCAAGAATTCTTATTACAACACTTTCAAATTTATTTTTCAGTTCTGTACCAACTGTTGGCAAAACAGAAACTCTGAATCTTATTAGCTGGTTATCAATTTCTCTCTGTATAAAACCATCCTGTGCCATTTCTCTTTCAAAACGGTCCATTCCTTTTGATCTATCTTTAACTACTGCCACCACAGCTTCGGGAAGGGTTCCATCCTGGATATGCCAGGGTTGAAGATTACCATCAATACGGATTAATATTTCTGTTCTGTTTCCGGGTTTAGGTACAAAATGAATGTCACTTGCACCTTTTCTTACTCCTTCAACAAGAGCACCTTCAACAAGATTTATAAGAGCACTTTTATTTATTTCTGCATCAAGAGCATCTTCATCAAAAGATTCATCACGCTCAATATGCATTTCTGTGCCTTCTGCCTCCTCCATCATTTTTAAGAATACGTTTTCAGGAGGTATAATTGTATTAACTAACTTTTCATAATCTTTTTTTCTTATAAAAAGGACTTCATATTTTTTTGCATATAAGCCGAATGCAATCTTTGGAATATTTCTATCTGTTGGATCTACCGCTATAAGAATTAATTTATCTTTAATCCGTTCATCATACATAAAGGGTAAAACTTTATGCTCAAGCATCTGCTGCTTAAGACTATCGGGAGAGTTTGTAACTAATTGTTTTATTGCATTTATTTTTTGAGGGGGAATTTCTTCATATGTAACATCTAATTCCCGGAAAGCATACAGAATTGCAACTTCCCTGAAGATCTGATCGTGATCATATCCAAACTCCTGAACAAGTATCTGTGCAAGGTTCCTTTTAATCTTACTTTTGTCATTATTTTTTGCATGTAATGCTTTCTCCAGCGTTACCCCATCAATTATTCCTTTTTTAAAAAGGAAATAACCGATTTTATCGGTCATTTCAAGATTAGTCTCGATCATATTAGGTTTATTTTTATTTTCAAGATTTAGTGACTCACAATTTTTTGACTTCTCCTCCTAAGTCCCTCTCTTCTTAGGGTAAGAAGGGGCGGGTTCGAAGAGAAGGTTATTTTTAAACTATATTCTTTTCCAAATGGATCTGGTTTGATGCACCCGGTGTTTTTGGTCTTACGGTTGCAGTTTCTGCAGATACAAGTGTCAGAGCAATCATAACAACCATAATTACCATTGCTATAGCGATCTGAACGAATTCAATAAAGTTTTTCAATTTATAAACCGTTTCGCTTTCATAATAGTTTGCAAGCTGCAGGCTTGTATTTTTAAGTGTACCGGTTTCCTCTCCTGAGTGAAGCCTTGAGAGAGCAGTTTCAGTAAAAACACCTGAAGCAGTAAATGCATCAGTTATCCCAACGCCTCTTTTTATCATTAGAGGTATCGCAATGTTTTTTACTCTTTCTTCAAAATACCTGTTGCCCGTTGCTTCCGCAGCTATCCTGATAGGCTCTATACTTTCTGCAGA
>JAUSIA010000024.1 GCA_030648225.1 Ignavibacteria bacterium
CCCGGTCTCATAGCTTTACCTGAAAGCATATTTTCTGCAGATGGAATTACTCCGATTATATCAACAGGCAGTTTTGCTTTTGCTGCTGCTAATAAAGTTCCTGCAACAACAGCAGCACCTGACATATCAGCTTTCATATAACCCATATTTTGTGCAGGTTTTATAGAAATTCCTCCTGAATCAAAAGTAACTCCTTTTCCTACCAGAGCAATTTTTTTCTTTTTCCCTTTTGAACTTCCATTATATTCCATAACAATAAATCGTGGAGGATTTTCACTTCCCATTCCTACGGCAAGAAGTCCTCCCATTTTTCTTTCTGCAATTTCCTTTTCATCATAAATTTTAATCTTAACCCCAAGCTTATTTAAGTTTGTTTTTATTCTGTTTGCAAGTTCATCCGGTGTAAGTCTCATTGCAGGTTCATTTTCAAGGTTCCTGGTTAAATTAACTCCCTGCATAACTATCTCTGCTTTGTTTAATGCTGATTTAAGTTTTTTGCTATCATCAGCATAAAACAGGATGTTGAGATCTTTTAAATCTTTCTTATCAGATTTGTATTGATTAAAAGAATAGTTGCCATAATAAACTCCTTCAATAAAAGTCTGGTAAAAATATTCTTCATCATCGAAATATGATTTGAATGGCTGATGCTTTGGAATGAAAATATGAAGATATTTTACCTCTTCCTTTTCAAGTTCCTGAATATAGCCTGCAAGATGATTTCTGAAATAATCGGAAGAAAATTTATTATCAAGTTTTACTTTTGAAATTAATACTTCATCAGGTTTGCCATCATGCTTGGAAATCCTGACATCGCTTCCCTCTTTTGCTAAAAAACTTTTTCTCTGTAAAGTAGATAGTTTTATATTAAAAACTCTTTCAATGTTTTTAAGACTATCTGCTAATTTCTTTTCATCTATCAGATATTTAAGAGACACAGAAAGCGGCTTATAAGAAATTTTTTTATCTGCAGCGCTGATATTTAATTTGAACATAATATCTTTTAATTCCTTTCTGAATATTCTTCTGATTTTTTTAAAATTACCGGGATATAATCTTCCATCTTTCCATTATGAATTCTGATTCCTGCTGCATTTATATGCCCTCCCCCTCCAAATTCTCCGGCAAGCTTGTTTACAGGGATATTTCCTTTTGAGCGTAAACTTACTTTAAATCCTTCTTTTAATTCAATAAATAGTAATCCTATTGTAACACCTTCAATTGATAAATTAAAATTAACAAAAGTATCTGTATCGTGTTCATGAGCTTTTAATGATTGAAAATCTTCCTGCTTAATTATCATATAACTGATCTGCTGTTTCTTACCATACAATTGCAATGTTTCAATTGCTCTTCCCAGTAGTTTAATTTTACTGAACCTGCTTTGATCATATATTTTATCATAAACTTCTGTAGGATTTACACCTTTAGAAATAAGTTCAGCAGCAATAAAATGGATTTCGGGTGTTGTCCTCTCAAACCTGAATGAACCAGTATCAGTCATTATTGCTGCATAAAGAGGATATGCAATTGAATAAGTTAATTCAGTTATGGATGTTTTTTTTATAAAATCATAAATAATATGTCCTGTCGAACTATATTCCGGATCAACAAAAGAATGATTAACAAAATCCTCTGCATCCTGGTGATGATCAATTATAATTTTAAGTTTTTGAGAATTCAGAAAATCTTCTCTCATTCTTGTTAAGCGATCTGAACGATTAAAATCAAGACCGATAAGAACATCAGCAGATTTAATTATTTCTGAATGTTTGTTTTTATCATACTGCCGGATAATTTTTTCTTTATCAAGGAAGTCAAGATTGTAAGGCGTTGAGCTTGTATTTATTATATAAATTTCCTTTTTGCCTGATGATTTTAAAATTTCATACAAAGCTATCTCACTCCCGATAGCATCTGCATCCGGGTTTACATGAGTAGTTAAGAGAAATGAATTATTCTCAAGAAGAATATTTTTTAATTTGTTAAAATCTATCATATTGATTAAAAAAAGAAAAGGACATAAGCCCAATAATTCTTTTGCAAAGATAAGAAAAAATAAGATGAGTGGATAATATTAAAGAGGATCAAAACATCGTAGATGTCTATTAGTTGTATCACATTTGCATTTTGGATTTTTTACATCCGAAATTCTAAATCAATTCTTAAATCGTAAATTAAAAATCGTAAATCAATTCACTTCCCAAATATTTCCGCTGAAAAGGAGTTTCCTCAGGTCCCCTTCTCCTCTTGCCTTCTTAACATTATTAATCTGCTCATGAAAATCTTCATCATAAGTTGATTTCAGAACCTGAGTAAAGACTCCGATAGGTGTTGGAAATCCATTCATTTCATCAAACTGTGAAAGGATATGTGCCCTGAATGAATTCTCATCAAACTCATCATGAACCCAAAGATCATTAACCGAATAATGCCCGTTTGAAATATCAACAACAGTGGGAGTTAATCCATCTAAACTGATTCCTTTATCATTATTCTTTCCAAAGATCATTGGTTTACCATGTTCAAGTATAAGAACATGATCAGGTTTTGTATCTTTTTCAGTGAGAAGTTCAAAGGCTCCATCATTATAGATGTTGCAGTTCTGGAATATTTCTATAAAAGCAGTTCCTTTATGCCCGGCTGCTCTCTTCATCATTGCCTGTAAATGTTTTGCATCCCTGTCAAGAGAGCGTGCTACAAATGAAGCACCTGAACCAATAGCAAGACTTATAGGATTAAAAGGATAATCAACGCTTCCAAATGGAGTGCTCTTTGTCTTCTTTCCTTTTTCAGAAGTGGGAGAATATTGTCCTTTTGTTAATCCATAAATCCTGTTATTAAAAAGAAGAATTTTTATATCAATATTTCTTCTGCAGGCATGAATGAAATGGTTTCCACCTATACTTAAAAGATCACCGTCTCCGGTTGCAACCCAAACTGAAAGATCCGGACGATTAACTTTTACTCCGGTAGCAATTGCAGTTGCTCTTCCATGAATACCATGTATTCCATATGTATTCAAATAATATGGAAACCTTGCTGCGCAGCCTATCCCCGACACCCAAACCATATTTTCTCTTTTAATACCTAAGTCCGGCGAGACTCTCTGCATCTGTGCAAGGATGGAATAGTCACCACATCCGGGACACCATCTTACATCCTGTAATGATGCAAAGTCTTTTGCGGTATATTTAACTTCTGTATCAGCCATTATCTTAACCCTCCCAGGATTGAGTTGATCTTGTTTTCAATTTCTGATGATTTAAAGGGTAGTCCCTGTATCTTATTAAAAGACTCAATATCAACAAGGAATTCATTTCTTAAAACTTTAGAAAGCTGTCCCATATTTAATTCGGGGCAAAGAACTTTTTTATATCTTTTTAAAATTTCTCCGGTATTTTTTGGCAGTGGATTTAAGTACCTGAAGTGAGCACGTGCAACTTTTAATCCTCTGTTTCTGGCTCTGTCAACAGCTTCAGTAATTGCACCATGGGTTCCACCCCAGCCAATTACAAGAAGTTCAGCATCCTTATCTCCTCTTACTTCAAGCTCGGGAATATCGTTTTCTATATTCTTTACTTTTTGTGCTCTTAATCTTACCATAAACTCATGGTTTTCAGGATCATAACTTACATCCCCCGTTATGTTTGCTTTCTCAAGACCACCAACTCTATGCTCTAGTCCTGGTGTTCCCGGTAAAGCCCATGGTCTTGAAAGATTCTCATCTCTTATATAAGGTTGAAA
>JAUSIA010000036.1 GCA_030648225.1 Ignavibacteria bacterium
TCAATAATCATCAGAGTGAAAATAAACAGCATATTCATCATAGTGAATCGCATAAGATTCATAATCATTCTGAAGATCAGCACAAAGTGCATCAGCATAAAGAAGATAAAAAAGATACACATAGTGAACACCATGGGCATATGGTTGAAGATTTTAAAAGAAGATTCTGGATTTCACTTGTAATCACAATCCCGATTCTTATTCTTTCACCTATGATCCAGCATTTTCTCGGACTTAAAGAAGCTTTGCGTTTTAATGGTGATATTTATGCTTTGTTTGCGCTTTCATCTTTCGTCTTTTTCTATGGCGGCTATCCTTTCTTAAAAGGTCTGGTTGATGAATTGAAAAAGAAGCTGCCCGGAATGATGACTTTAATTGCACTTGCAATTTCAGTCGCTTATTTCTACAGCAGTGCTGTGGTGTTTGGTGTTGCGGGTGAAGTTTTCTTCTGGGAATTGGCAACGCTTATTGATATTATGGTTCTCGGTCATTGGATAGAAATGAAATCAATCATGGGTGCATCAAAAGCACTTGAAGAGCTTGCCAAACTTATGCCTGATGAAGCTCATCAAATTACTGACGGCGAAAATGTAGTTGACGTTTCTGTTTCTGAGCTTAAGCATAGAGATAAATTATTAATCAAACCCGGAGAAAAAATTCCCACCGATGGAAAAATCTTTGAAGGGAAAACATCAATAAATGAATCAATGATGACAGGTGAATCAAAACCTGTTTCAAAAGGTGAAGGTGATAGTGTAATCGGCGGATCAATAAATGGCGAAGGCTCAATAAAAATTGAGGTTGAAAAAACCGGCGATGAAACTTTCCTTTCGCAGGTTGTAAAGATGGTTAAAGAAGCACAGGAAAGTAAATCCAAAACTCAGAACCTTGCTAACAAAGCCGCATTCTGGTTAACAATTATTGCAATTACTGCCGGTGCATTAACAATGTTTGTATGGCTTATGTTCACTGGAGAAAGTTTCAACTTTGCACTATCCAGAACTGTAACGGTAATGATCATTGCCTGTCCGCATGCTCTCGGTCTGGCAATTCCTCTTGTTGTAGCAGTCTCAACTGCACTTTCTGCAAAGAGCGGATTACTTATAAGAAACCGCACTGGTTTTGAACAGGCAAGGAATATCCAGGCAATTATTTTTGATAAGACAGGCACTTTAACTAAAGGTGAATTCGGTGTAACGGAAACGTTTTCTTTCGATGATAACTATGATGAAAAAGAAATATTAAAATACGCAGCAACTATCGAATCCGAATCCGAACATCCGATTGCACAGGGAATAGTGAGATCTTCTGAAGATAAATATCAGCTAAAAGATTTTAATTCTATTCCGGGTAAAGGTGCCGAAGGAAAAGTAAACAGCAAAGATGTAAAGGTTGTTAGCCCGGGGTATTTAGAAGAAAATAAGATAGAAATAACAAGTGCACGAGCAAGTTCTCAGCCGAAGGCTGATCCGCCTCCGGCGGAAAGTGCAAGTTCAAGAGAAGGTTTAGGAAGTAAAAAAGATAAGATTGAAAAACTTTCAGGTGAAGGAAAGACTGTAGTATTTGTCCTGATTGATAATGAACTAATTGGTGCAATAGCCATAGCCGACATAATAAGGGAAGAATCAAAAGAAGCGATTAGGCAGCTTAAAGAGATGGGAATAAAACCGATGATGCTTACAGGAGATAATAAACAGGTTGCAAAATGGGTTGCCGATGAACTCGGACTCGATGATTATTTTGCTGAAGTTCTACCGGATAAAAAAGCAGAGAAAGTAAAAGAAGTTCAGAATCGTGGAATGATTGTGGCAATGACTGGCGACGGTGTGAACGATGCACCTGCACTTGCACAAGCTGATGTAGGAATTGCTATAGGTGCAGGAACGGACGTAGCTGTTGAAACTGCAGATATTATTCTCATAAAGAGTAATCCGAAAGATGTGGTTACATTAATAAAATTTTCAAAAGCAACTTATAGTAAAATGATTCAGAATTTAATTTGGGCAACAGGTTATAATGTTGTTGCTATTCCTCTTGCTGCAGGAGTTTTGTATTCTGCGGGAATAGTTTTAAGTCCTGCACTTGGTGCAGTGTTAATGTCTGCAAGTACTATTGTCGTTGCAATAAATGCAAAGCTGCTTAGGATATAATTTATTAACGCAAATGTAATTGCTCTATAAAAAGGCTTTTGCTAAGCACACTCTCTACATTCTTTATTGGTTTGTTGGATTGGTGGACATTTTACTGAGCCATAACTGCAATAAACACAGCAGTTCCCATGCTTTGGCTTCAGCACGGTTTTGCAGTTTTTACATTGATAAAAATATTGACAGGCATTTGTTGGCATTGTTTCTTCTTTATTGTAACCGCATTGAGGACAAGTGAGAATTGATAGTATGATAGTGCTTTCCATAATTTTTATTTCTTTTTACAACAAGCATCCGTTGATTTTAGGATTAAACACAGCAACTAAGCTTTGAGATGTCTTTAGTAAACGATAACGCTGCTAATTTAATTGCTTCTGATAAGGTTGGAAACATTGGAAGCGAGTTAACAACATCTTCTATGGTGTTTTGATTTCTTATGATATGCATGGCTTGTGAAATTAGCTCTCCTGCCTGAGGTGCAAGAATATGAACGCCTGAAATTATTTTACTATCAGGATGAATTACCAACTTTATCAGCCCCTCCGTCCTTTTCATAATCATTGCCTTTGGAATATTTTCAAAAGAAACTGTTCTGCAAAGGCATCTGCCTAAAAGTTTCATCATCTCATGCTCTGTTAATCCTATTCCTGCCAGTTGAGGATCAGTGAAAATTGTATAAGGAGTAGAATTATAATCAATCCTGTTCTTGTTTCCACTTAGAGCATTTTCCGCAGCTAAAGTTCCTTCCCTGCCGGCAGTTGGTTCTTGCCGAAGTGGAAGGGCGGCTGCATCTCCCACAGCAAAAATATTTGGCATTGATGACTGAAAATCTTCGTCAACAATGATTGCTTTCTTTGCATCAATATTGACACCTGCTTTTTCAAGACCTAATTCTTCTGTGTTGGGTATTTTTCCAGTTGCAACAAGTATTTCATCTGCTGATATATTTTCTTGTTTTCCATTAATTTCATACGAGATTACTTTTTTGCCATTTTCAATTTTTGCTTCTTTTAGCGAAACATTTGTTTTGATAGTTATACCTTCTTTCGTAAGTATTTCAGAAAGCTTAACTGTCAGTTCTTTTTCGCCTTTACTGAAAATTGAAGAACTCCTCTGCAGAATAGTCACTTTAGTTCCAAAGCGTGAATACATTTGTGCAAATTCAAGACCTACAGGACCCGCTCCTAAAATAATAAGCTCTCTCGGCTGCTTGTTAAGTTTCAATGCATCAATATGAGTTAGATACCCGACTTCCTTAATACCCGAAATAGAAGGAGGTGTTGCAGTTGAACCTGTTGCAATCAAAAACTTTTCACTAAAAAATGTTTTATCATCCACCTGAATCTCATTGGCTGAAATGAACTTTGCCCAACCTTCAATGGCGGTAACATTTTCAAGCCATTCCATAACCTTTTCATATTTCTCTTGTCTTAATCGGGTAACCAATTCAAGCTCATCCTGAACCACCTTTTGGAAATCAAAGTTTTTTATTTCTATATCCAAACCCGGTATGTTGTGATGTTTTGCAAGGTGCATTACCTCACCTGCATAAAGAAGTGTCTTTGATGGCACACATCCCACATTGACACAGGTTCCACCCAAAGGCAATCCTTTATTGACTAATAAAGTTTTTGCATTAAGCTCATTGGCTTTTATTGCTGCCGCAAAAGCTCCTGCCCCACCTCCGATTATTATTAAATCAAATTTTTCCATGCTATTTATCTTTAATAGTAGATTGGGTTACTTCATAACCTGTTGAATTGATTGCTTTTTCAATTTCGGCAATGGTCGTTTTTGATTTGTCAAATTCTACAACTGCATTGCCTTTGTCGTAAGAAGGGTTTGAGCTTACTACACCGTTAAGTTTATTCACTTCGTGGTTCATGTGTTCGGCACAACTATTACAAGTCATTCCGCTAATTGTAAACTCAACTGTCTGAATGTTGGATTTGTCAACCACGATTATTTGCTTTTCTGTCTTTGGGTAGAAAACGCTTGAATAGTAAGGAAAGGCAAACATTAAAAAAGCAAATGCAGTTACAATACCTAAAAACATTTTTGACTGCATAAATTTTGGCTTCTCATCTGTCTCGCAGTTGCAGTTTATTTCTTTTTTCGGTTTTAGTTTCTGATACCAAGCAAAGCCAAGCACCAAAACTGTCAAACCGATAAAATACGGTCGGTATGGTTCAAGCCAGAAAATGTAGAAGCAAGTCCGCTTGTTCCTGCTATGAGTGCCAAAACTGGTGTAATGCAACAACGAGGTTGCAATAGCTGTCAAAAGTCCTGCACCGATTAATTTGTTAGTTGATTTCATATTGTCTCTAAAAGTTTGTTGTCGTCAAGTATTTTAAAAACGGTTTGAGCATTTTTTCACATTCTTTGGTATTTTACAATTCTCGCACCGATAAAAATACTGGTAGGCATCAGCGGGCATTATTTCCTCTTTCTTGTAACCGCATTGAGGACA
>JAUSIA010000042.1 GCA_030648225.1 Ignavibacteria bacterium
TGAAGAAACGACTGAAGAAAACATTATTGTAACCGCAACTGATAATATTGAAACAACAAGTAATATCGAAACAACTATAGATAACACAGTTGTAATTCCTGAAGGAATGGTTGCAGTTAATTATCATGTAAAAAAGAATGAGAGTCTTCTTAGTATTGCTGATCTTTTTAATTCAAGGGTAAGTGATATCAGGAACTGGAATAATATTCCTTACACAACTACAATAAGTGTAGGACAGAATCTTACAATCTATGTCCCCATAGACAAAAAAGAATTTTACGCAAGTCTCGACACCCAATCTCCAATAGAAAAAACTACTACCTCTCAGAATACAGTGCAGAAAAATACAAGCTCATTTGTTTACCACAGGATAAGGAGAGGTGAGACTTTAAATTCTATAGCCAATAAGTATAATGTTAATATTACATCTCTGAGAGAATGGAATGATTTATCGGGAAATAAAATTTATGCCGGCAGAAACCTGAAGATTTATACTGATAAATCCCCATCAAATTATACTTCAAATGATAATGTAACTACTACTAAAACTTCTCTCTTCCGGTATCGTGTTAAAAAAGGAGATACAATAAGCGAGCTTGCCGAAAAGTTTGGTGTTAATACTGCAATGATTAAGAAATGGAATAATATGTCCGGTAATAAACTGATTGCAGGAAAGACAATTAAAATCTACACAAATGAATCAACTTCTTCATTAGGTGATAATACGACTAAAACTTCTTCAAATGTTGTTTATCATAAAATAAAATCCGGTGAAACAATTGGGCAGATTGCAGAACAATACAGAGTTTCCTCATCTAACATTAGAAAATGGAATGGATTGAAGAGTAATAAAATCCTTGCCGGAAAAACATTAAAGATTTTTTCAGATGCTGATGTTTATGATATTCCTGAGAGAAAAGTAACAAAAAATGAAAAGTCCGGGAAAACATATTCTGTAAAAAGTGGTGATACACTCTATTCAATTGCCCAACAGCATAGTTTATCTGTTGCAAAACTTAAGAGTATGAATTCCTTGTCGGGTAACAAGATTGTTGCCGGTCAAATTCTTAAAGTTGAATAATTCAGGAATTTTGTTTTCTTTTATATAGTTCTTAAAAATATTTGCTAATTAGCCGTTAGGGGTGTTCCGAAAAATCGGAACTGAGATTAAACCCTGAAACCTGATCTGGATAATACCAGCGTAGGGAAACGGGTTAAAAAGAATGATTAAAAAATTTTTAGCCGTTTCTTCAACGGCTTTTTTTATTTAAGAGGGTAAAATGAAATATTTAATCATTCTTTTTTTAATTTTAAATAGTTTTGTATCTGCACAGAATACAATCAGGGGAAAAGTTTCAGATTTTGAAACAAACAAACCCTTACTAAGAGCAAATGTTTTTTTAGAAGGAAAAGAAAAGGAAGGCACATCAACTAATGAAGATGGAAGATTTACTTTAGAGAATGCTTTTCCTGGTGATGTGATAGTTGTTAGTTATGTTGGTTACCGTACTGAGAAACATCTTGTAACAGTAAAAGATTTTGATTCCACAATATCAATAAAACTTAACCCTCGAATTATTCCTGCTCAAACTATACTCATTGAAGCAAGCCTTGGTGAGAAAGGGATTACACCGGTTACCTTTGAAAAAATAAAAAGAAAGGAGATCGAAGAGAATTATACTGTGCAGGATATTCCTCAATTCCTCAGTTATCTTCCTTCAACAACTTTCTATTCTGAGGGGGGAAACGGAATTGGGTATAATTATCTTAGCATCCGCGGATTCGATCAGCGAAGAATTACAGTCTCCATTAATGGTATTCCTCAGAATGATCCTGAAGATCATAATGTTTACTGGCTGGATTTTCCCGATCTTCTTGCAAGCACTGAATTAATTCAGGTGCAGAGAGGTGCGGGCAGCGGTGTGTTAGGCTATCCTGCAATCGGAGGCTCAATTAATATTATCACTTCAGTTTTCTCAAATCAACCAAAAGTGGAAGTTTCTGCTTCAATCGGGAGTTATAATACAAGAAAATACTCAGCAGCCTTTTCAAGTGGATTGATTGATGAGAAGTATTCTGTTTATACAAAGCTTGGGCAAATTCTTTCAAGCGGTTACAGGAATAATTCATGGGTGAAATTCAATTCATATCATGTTTCTGCAGTTAGGTATGATGAGAATTTTACTACGCAAGTTAATTTCTTTGGTGGACCAATTGAAGATGGTTTGGCTTATACAGGCCTGCCAAAATTTACAATTAAGGATAGAGAATTAAGAAAGGGAAATTACTCTTACTGGGAAGCTGACGAATCAGGTTATACTTTTACTGTTCCAAGAAGACCTGTAGAAATTGAAAACTTCTCTCAGCCTCATTATGAACTTCTAAATGAATTAAAACTTAATGATAACGTAACAATCAACTCCGCTCTTTTTCTAGTTGAAGGAGATGGTTTTTTTGATTTTGATGGCTCGTGGGCTGATACTTCTTATTTAAGATTAACGCAGGAATTCGGTTATAATTCTTCTCAAAATCCGGGCAATGTTCTCATAAGAGCAAAAGTTGAAAATACGCAATATGGCTGGATTCCAAGGGTAAGCTTGAAACATATTAACGGAGAATTTATAGCTGGCGGTGAATTTAGATTTCATAAATCAAATCATTGGGGATCAATTAATTATGGCGAAAATCTTCCCGAAGGATTAACTAAAGATCACTTTTATTATTTCTATAATGGTAGCAAAGATATTATAAGCGGGTTTGTTCATGAATCATACAGGCTTAATGATAAGATTAATCTGCTTGGCGAGTTGCAGGTTGCATATCATAAATACAAAATCTTTAATGAAAAGTATTTAGGAACCGAGTTTTCAGTTGATGATATTTTTTTTAACCCGAGAGCAGGAATAAATTATAATCTAAATCCTTACCAGAATATTTACTTTTCATTTGCAAGAGTTACCAGAGATCCCCGCTTAAAAAATTATTACGATGCTGCTGAATCAAGCGGGGGAGCGGTACCACAGTTTGGACAGAATCCTGATGGTTCATATAATTTTGGCAATCCTCTTGTCAAGCCAGAAACAATGAATGATTTCGAAATAGGAACTTCATTCAACACAGAAAATCTAAATATATCTTTAAATGTTTTTTATATGCTTTTCAATGATGAAATTGTAGCTAATGGACAAGTAGATAGATTTGGTCAGCCGGTTACAGGAAATGTTGATAATACTGTTCACCAGGGAGTTGAACTTTCTGCAATTGCAAAACTTTTTGATTATGTTGAAATATTTGGAAATGCTACCTATAGTAAAAATACTATTGATGAAGGAAGATTTTTTATTGATGCTGATAATTTCATTGAGTTGAATGGAAACAGGATTAGCGGCTTTCCGGATTTTCTTGCAAACCTTGGAATCAATTTCAGGTATGAAGGTTTGTATTTAAGATTTACAGGAAAGTATGTTGGAGATTTTTATTCGGATAATTATGATGAAAATATTGTTTCATATCTAAATCTGTATCCGGGATTTGTCAGCTATTCAGATAATAAAAATGAAGCCTATTTTGTTGCCGACTTTTTCGGAAGTTATGAATTCACTCTTTTTGATGCCCTTGTTCCTTCAAAGGTTTTTTTACAGGTGAATAATATTTTTGATAATTTCTATTCAGCTTTTGCAATCGGTAAGGAATTTTTTCCTGCTGCAGAGAGAAATTTCTTAGCGGGATTGAAGATTGGTTTATAACAAATTTTGTCATTCTGAGCGCAGCGAAGAACCTGTTAAAATATTAGAGGTTCTTCTCCGAAGGAGTCCTTCGGACAGTCACTTCACTCCCTCAGAATGACACTAAAAATATAAAGGGCTAATTTGAAAAAGTGCATCATACTTGCTAACGGAAAACCACCCAAAAAAAGTGTAATTCAATTTTTACAGAAGCATAAATATTCCACTCTTATCTGTGCTGATGGTGGAGCAAATAAAGCAAAGAAACTTGCTTTAACTCCGGATTTTATAATTGGAGATATGGATTCAATAAAAGTAGCCACTCTTAAGTTTTATCATAACAAATCAGAAATCATAAAACTAAAACGCCAGAATGATACCGATGTTGAAAAATGCCTGAAGTTCGCAATTCAAAAAGGATTTCAGGAAGCCATTTTATCAGGTGTAACTGGCAACAGGCTCGATCATACATTTTGCAACCTTGGGATTGTAATTAAGTTCTTTAATAAAATAAAATTAAAACTAATTGCTGAAGGATCACTTCTTATTCCTTACTCAGGAAAAGTAGAACTGAAAACTTCTCCCGGTGAAATAATATCTCTTTATGGATTCGATAAAAAAACAAAAATAAATTCAAAAGGTCTAAAGTATCCTTTAAAAAATATTATTCTTCCGTTCGGAGAAAAGGAAAGTACAAGTAATGTTTCTTTATCTGAAAAAGTTTTCCTGAAAATAACCGGTGGAGTAATTTTCGTTGTAAGAAATTTTAATACTGCTAAACCAAATGCTCTCTCTTAATCTTCTTGATATTTTAATAATTTTTTTCTTCTTCGCAACTGTAATTGGTGTAGGTTTCTGGGCCGGAAGAAAAAATAGTAATGAAGCAGATGACTATCTTTTATCGGGTAGGAAGGTGGGATTAAAGTTATTTGTTCTTACAACAGTTTCTACATG
>JAUSIA010000052.1 GCA_030648225.1 Ignavibacteria bacterium
AATAAATGATAAAAGAATTTCATACAAATTGATTGCATCACTTCAAACTTATTATTTATTTTAATTTAGATTTCACTTATCAATATGAATATAGAATTTTTAAGAGAATACTGTCTTAAGAAACCGGAAGCAGCGGATAGCTTTCCGTTTGGGAAGGATACTCTTGTTTTTAAAGTTGGCGGGAAAATCTTTCTTCTCGCAGGATTAGATGAAGTCCCTCTAAGAATTAATCTTAAATGCAACCCTGAAAAAGCAATAGAACTTAGAGAACAGTATGAAGCGGTTCTTCCGGGGTATCATATGAATAAAAACCACTGGAACACTGTTATAATTGATGGAACTATACCACATAGAGAATTGCTGGAATGGATAGATGATTCATATCTGCTGGTTGTTAACAGTTTAAAAAGAGCTGATAAGGAAAGAATTAAAAAATCATAGAACCTATAAAGCCGCATTTTTTATCCCTAAAAGACGTTTTCATTTTAAACTTTTGTGATGATTTGATAACTCCCATTATATAATATATACAGAGAGTTGTTTATCTTAATAGGTGATTTTGGAAATGCTACACCATATTTAAAAATTGCAATGAAGAGATATTTAATCATATTACTTCCTGTACTGTTATTTTTATCCTGTAAAACAAATCCTCCTTTTACTCCTGAAAACAGGGTTAGCGGAAAGATTTTTCTTAAGGTTAATTTCAATTTCGTACCGCAGAGTAAAACAGTTAATAAGGTTGTACTTCTTGAAGATTTTGCAAATGTAAGCTGCGTTCCGTGTGTAACATCAAACAGAATAATTAAATCCTTAACCCGCACATCATACGGACCAGAAAAATTAGTTGCCATAAAATACCCGACAAACTTTCCTGCACCAAATGATTTATTCTATCTTGCTAATAAACCTGTATGTGATTCAAAAATATTGTTCTATAATATTTTCTTTGCACCAACTACTGTTATAGATGGAATAGAGAAGCCATCATCAACCGACTCATCGGCCCTTAAACAAAAAATTGATGCGAGACTTGCCGCCGCACCATCTTTTGAAATTATTGTAACTGATACTTTTATTTCAGGAAGCTATTATATAGATGTTCAGGTAAATTCACTTGCTGCAATTGATTTAACAAATCTTACTCTTGAAGCAGTTATACTTGAAGAGGAAATTGAATTTAGTAACCCCCCGGGCAGTAACGGAGAAACTAAATTTTATGATGTAATGAGAGCTGTACTTCCTTCAACCGATGGTATTTCATTAGCTGCTGTTCAGCAATCAGGTTCAAATCTTGTGGAGACTGAAGCAGATTTAATAGCAAACTGGCAGACGAATCAATTAAATGCTGTTGTTTTTGTTCAGAATAAATCATCCAAAGAAGTATTGCAGGCGGGGATTAGTCTTAATTAAATGGAGAGTAAATGAAATTACTTTTAGCTGTTTTAATCATAATCATATCATTAAATATAAACGCCCAGCAGAAAGCTCCCAACTTTAAGCTCGAAGATCTGAATGGCGAATATGTTGAACTGAAAAATCTTTTAGGAAAAGGTCCTTTACTTATAAGTTTTTGGGCAACGTGGTGCAAACCCTGTGTTGAAGAATTAAGTGAATACAAAAAACTATACTCGGAATACAAAGCAAAAGGCTTTAACATAATTGCCATCTCAACCGATGATGAAAAAACAGTTGCAAAGGTTAAGCCTTTTGTAAAATCAAAAGATTATAACTTTACTGTTCTCCTCGATACAAATTCAGAAGTTGCAAGAAAATATTATGTGCGGAATGTGCCTTACACTTTTCTGCTGGATGAAAAGGGGAATATAGTTTATTCACATCTCGGACATAAAAAGGGAGATGAATTACAGGTAAAAAAGAAAGTTGAAGCTCTGCTCTCTTCTTCACCTGTAAAAACTTCTGATTAAAATATGCTCAAAATATTTTTCTTCTTATTCCTGTTAATCTCTCTTGCGTCTTCCCTTTATGCACAGGACGATTTTATACCACAACTTCCCGAAGGTCTTGGCTTTTCAAACCAGCTTGAGTACTCTTATGATTATGAATTAAACCAGGAAACATTTGAAAACTGGTTTAATCTTGATTACAGGTATAATATCTTTTCTGCAGGAATCCGCTTTGATATTTTCCAGCCGAACGATCCTAATCCTGCAATTAGCAGGGGAAAAGAACGATATGCTGATATCGCTTTCAAATATATTGAAGCTGAACTTGGTGATATTGAAGAAGGAATGAAAGTGACTGCCGGGAATTTCTATTCATTATTCGGCAGAGGTCTGATATTAAAAAGTTATGAGAACAGGAACATAAGAATTGATAATAATCTTTTAGGTGTTAAGGTTGAAGCCTATTATTCAGGCTTAAAACTTATTGCTCTGACAGGAATGGCAGAAAATTTTAATGCTGAACGAAAAGATATTTTGCATGCTGCTGATCTTGAGTACAAGATCTTACCGGGACTAAAAATCGGGGGCTCGTTTGCTTCAAATGATCCTCAAGAAGATGTTGCAAGAACTATAATAGGTTCGGTAAGAATTCAGCCAAGAATATGGAATTTTGATTTCTATGGCGAGTATGGATTAAAAAAGAATAATGATACTAAGAGTGAGAACTTAATCAATGCAGCAAATTATATTGGTGAAGCTTATTATGCTGGTGCAAATTTTTATTATGCCTCAGCATCTTTAGTTGGTGAATATAAATACTATGATAACTTTACTTTCAGTTCACATGATGGCACAATCATTTACAATAATCCTCCTGCTGTCAGAAAAGAATATACTTATGTTCTGCTCAACCGTCATCCTTCACCATTAAACCAGGCGAATGAAAAAGGTTTTCAGGTTGAAGCTAATTATCCAGTTACTGAAGAAACTTTTCTAACTATAAGTTATGGAGAAACAAAAACTCTTGGACCTGATTCTTATTATCAAAAAGTTCTCGGTGCAAATCAGAAGGTAAGGCTTCAGCTTAGAGAAACTTTTGCACAATTAAATCATACCTGGAATGAGAGCTTTATAACTATTGCTGCTTTTGGCTATAATGAAGAGAGGGATGCAAATACAAAAAATATAACTCCTATTCTTGAAAACCATTTTTATATTGACGAAATAAACACTCTCCGGCTGATAATGGAACATCAGCATACAACTGATAAAACTACAACTGAAAAATATTATACCGATGTTGCAACGTTGGAATATTTACGTTCACCCCTGTTAAGCATCTCGGTCGTTTCAGAAATGCAGACAAAAGAACCCGAGCCGGGAAAAACGGTACGCCGATTCTGGAACTTCATTCAGTTTGGTTATAAACTTGGTGAGCATACAAACTTGAGCTTGTTAATAGGAAAACGACAGGCAGGAAATATCTGCATCGGTGGCGTCTGCAGGTATGAACCAAAATTCAGCGGTATTGAGCTTAAAATGTTTACAAGGTTATAAAAAACTTTGCACTATTCTCCATTAAAAATCCTATCTGACCGCTAATAAAATAATTCAGTAATTGCTCTATTAATTTCTTATTTTTGATAAGTTTTTAAAATCATCAAGAAGAGAGGTTTAACAATGAAAATATTAACCCCATTATTATTGTTTGCTGTTTTTTTAACTGTTTTTGCTCAACCCAAAGAGGAGGTTCCCTTGATTCCTATGAAAGATTTTTTCAAAAATCCTGATAAGAGAAGTTACTCGATTTCTCCGGATGGTGAATATCTTTCATGGATGCAGCCCTGGGAAACAAGGATGAATGTTTTTGTTCAAAATATTGGAGAGGATGAAATTACCCAGGTAACATTTGCAAAAGAAAGAGATATTGCTGGTTATTTCTGGAAAGGGAATGACCGGATAATTTATATCCAGGATACAAAAGGAGATGAAAATTTCAGGTTGTATGCTGTAGACAGGGATGGGAAAAATCAAAAAGATCTTACACCTTTTGAAAAAGTACGTGCAGGTGTAGTTGATGATCTTAAAGATAATCCAGATGAAATGCTTATCCAGTTAAACCAGCGTAACCCACAGATATTTGATGTTTACAGGATAGATGTAAATACCGGCGAGATGAATCAGGTTGCTGAAAATCCCGGAAATATTACAGGTTGGATAACTGATCATAGTGGGAAGTTAAGAATTGCTCTTACAACCGATGGAGTGAGTACCGGAATTCTTTACAGAGATAAAGAAGAAGATCAATTCAAAGAACTTGTAACCACTAACTTTAAAGAAACGCTTTACCCTGTATTCTTTACTTTTGATAATAAAAATCTATATATGATTTCTAACATCGGCAGAGATAAGGCTGCAATTGTAGCGTATAATGTTGCAGAAAATAAAGAAGGTACGATTATTTATGAAAACCCGGATTATGATGTTTCCAATCTTATGTATTCCGAAAAAAGAAAAGTTCTTATTGGAGTTTTATTTACTTCATGGAAAAATGAATATGAATTTTTTGATGATGAAACTAAAGAAATTTATAGTGACCTCGAATCAAAATTAGAAGGCTACGAGATTGCTGTTACCGGCAATAATAGAAATGAAGACAAATTTCTTGTAAGAACCTACAGTGATAAGTCTCTCGGTGCTTACTACTTTTATGATGTAAATAAAAAAGAATTGAAGAAGCTGGTAGATGTAAGCCCCTGGTTAAAAGAAGAATATATGGCTGACCAGAAACCAATTTCATATAAAACAAGAGACGGTTTTACAATTCATGGTTATTTAACTCTTCCTAAAGGAGTTGAAGCCAAAAATCTTCCTGTTGTTGTTCACCCGCATGGCGGACCCTGGGCAAGAGATAACTGGGGTTTCAATCCCGAACTTCAGTTCCTTGCAAACAGAGGCTATGCAGTTCTCCAGATGAACTTCAGAGGTTCAACCGGTTATGGAAAAAATTTCTGGATGATCGCCTTCAAAGAATGTGGAAAGAAGATGCAGGATGATATTACAGACGGAGTTAACTGGTTAATTGAAGAGGGAATTGCTGATCCTGATAGAATAGGAATATACGGCGGTTCTTATGGTGGTTATGCTACATTAGCAGGAGTTACGTTCACTCCCGATCTTTATGCCTGTGCAGTTGATTATGTTGGAGTTTCAAACATTTTTAGCTGGATGAATGCGATACCACCTTACTGGGAACCATACAGAGAAATGATTTATGAAATGGTTGGACATCCGCAAAAAGATTCATTATTGCTTCGCGATGCTTCCCCGATATTCCACATTGCTAATATAAAAGCTCCTTTATTTATTGCACAGGGAACTAATGATCCAAGAGTGCCGAAAGCAGAATCAGACCAGATTGTTGCTGCATTAAAGGATAAAGGAATTGATGTTCCTTATATGGTAAAAGATAATGAAGGGCATGGCTTCAGGAATGAAGAGAACAGGTTTGATTTCTATGGATCAATGGAGCAATTCTTCTTTAAGCATCTTGGGGGCAGAGTGGGTGAAGTTGAAGGAATGAAGGAGTAATTTAAATGTGAGGCTCACCTTGAAGGTGAACCTCACTTTCCTAAGTCTCTCTCTTTTAATAATCTCTCACTTATTTGTCACATTCCTGGGATCATCCGCTGCATTTACATAAGTAATTCCCCAGGGTCCAATCCCATGAAGCTGAATCTCAGTTTCTTCTTTTGTAAAAGCAAAATGACGTGTTCCGATTTCCATTACTGCAAAACCACCGACAGGCAGTTTTGTAGCTTTCGATTCTTCAAAAACATCTCCGAGTCCCATATAAAATGAACCTGAAATAACTGTTATATGCTCAACTGCCGGATGAAAGTGTGGAGAAATTTTATAATTAGCAGGAGCCTTTACCCTAACAGTGAAAGGTCCGGGTTTTGACATATCTCCTTCGAGTACAGCAACCTTTATTCCTTTTGGTAGTGATGCAGGTCCATCAACCCATTTGAGATCTGTTGGGACATGCATAATATGTGTAGTCTTATGCTCTCCCATTTCCTTCTCCTGTGCCTGGAGTATGACTGGAATAGTGAGAAACAATCCCATCAAGAAAAACCGCAAATAAAGAAATAATGACATAGTAACCTCCTTTGGTTAATTACTAAAAATACGCTGACAACAATAATTCGACTTTTATAAATTATTCTGCTTATAAGATGCAAACTTAGATTTCAAAATCCAAATGGACCTGTTTTTAAATGTGCTTTTCTACACAAAAATGATTTTTAGTTAGTATACACCATATATGAAAGTACTACTTCTTTTCTACATCCTTCACAAATTCAATTGAAACAGAATTAATACAATAGCGTTGACCCGTAGGCTCAGGTCCATCATCAAAAACATGACCAAGATGACTCCCGCATCTTGCACACATTACTTCGGTTCTTATCATTCCAAAGTTTCTATCTTCTTTTAAAATAATTTTATCCTTTGCAAGCGGAGTCCAGTAGCTTGGCCAGCCGCAGCCTGAATCATATTTCTTATCCGAACTGAAAAGTTCATTTCCACAAGCTGCACATTTGTAAACTCCCTTCTCAAAGAAGTGATCATATTTTCCTGTAAATGCTCTTTCTGTTCCTTTCTCTCTTAAAACACGATACTCTTCAGCTGTAAGCTCTTTCTTCCACTCATCTTCTGATTTATTTACCTTATTCTCCATATTCTCTTCTCCGGATTTTTTAGTTGAATCGGTCATCAGTTGATTAATTGAATTATTAGAATTTGCTGATGATTGCATAGTTAGAAACGCGGTAATCAGCAATAACGGAATTAAAACTAATAGCAATGGTTTTGTTTTCATAATAATAACTTCCTTTAAATTTTACATACGAATTATCATAAAAACAAACCAGGCATTCATCACAAAAAGTTCACAAATGAATATATAGAGTAAAACAAGGAATTTGCTTATAATTACTTTTGAAATATTATTGGTATAGAGGTGTAGGGAATTTAATCTTTTATAACTTTATACCTTCAAGTATTAGCTAAGAGGTTTTCTCATAAATTTCAATGCATTTGAAATCAATTTAGATTATAGGAATTTAAAAAAAATGATTAGAAAGATTATTACCAACGCTTTTTTAATTGCAATAATCTGCTTTTTATTTCATTCTCCTCTTAAGGCTCAATACACATCTGGAAAACATTATGCGGGACCATCCATTGGTCTTTCTTTCTTAGGCTCAACTTTTCAATTTGGGGGAAACTACGAGTATGGTATACACATAGAAAACTTTGGCAATATTGGTATTGGAGGTATTTTAAGATATTGGGGTTACAGCGAGAATTTTAAAGAGGGTAAATTGAGCTATACAAATATTCTGATAGGTGCACAGGGGAATTATCATTTTGAAATACCGGGGAATGAACAGTTCGATCCTTATGCGGGTATTGTTTTAGCTTATGATGGCGGCTCTGTAAGTTACAGCGGACCAGGTAGAAATTATCCTACACCTTCTCACGGTGGTTTGTGGATTGGTGCGCAGGGAGGAATAAGATATTGGTTTAATCCAAATCTTGCTGTAGCAGGTAGAGTTAGTTTTGGAACTTTAAGCTATGGCGCTTTGGAATTGGGAATAGATTTAAAATTCTGAAAAGTCTCCCCCCAACTAAAAAGTAAACAACCCTTAGCGTACTCCTCTCTGCAATAAACTCCAAACGGTAAGGAGTTGTCTATTGATTTTTGAACTACTTCAATTGAACGCCCAATGCCCCAGTAAGATTGTGTTGAAATGAAATCGTGAATAGTTTGAATGTTTAGCATAGCACGGTCTGTGCTGATTGTGTTTCCACCTTGTTGTTTGTTTAGCATCTATAAATATTTTTTATTTCCCTTTATACATCATAATTAAGGATTGTCCCCAGCCATTTTTCAACTTCTTCAACACTCATTCCTTTTCTACGAT
>JAUSIA010000059.1 GCA_030648225.1 Ignavibacteria bacterium
ATCGTAATAATATTCAATTCTCTCTTTGGATGAGGAATTTGGTTTATGGCGATTTGCTTTTTGGCTGAATGTTAAAGGAGAACCAAGTAGAAAAACCAGGATTAAAAAGGTAAAAGTATATTTTTTAACCATACTTTTTTCGCAATCTGTTTAATTTTAATTAATTCAAATCAATTTCTGTTCCTACGATATGAAAAGAATTTTATAAATTCCATAGGAATATTTCGGAATTATTGTTCTCATCACGCAAAAATTACACTTTTTAACAATAAAGGAATCAAAATGTATATCCCTGGCTACACAAAGGTTAAAGACCGCACAAAATTAGTTGCTTTTATGAAGAGTTATAATTTTGCTCTGCTTTTTTGTAATAATGAAATACATTATGATATTACACCCCTTCCTTTTGTTATTGCCGAACAAGCAGGGAAATTAAAACTTGTAACTCATATAGCAAGAGTAAATTCTCACTGGAAAAACCTTAATGAAAAGAAAAATGTTCTGGTTCTTTTTCAAGGACCTCATTGCTACATCTCACCACAATTTTATGAAAGTAAAGTGAACGTTCCTACCTGGAATTATACAATGGTTGCCGCTTATGGTAAACCAAAAATATTTCATGAAAGAGAAAAACATCTGAATCTTGTTCATTCAATGTTTGAAATTATGGAACCACAGTTCAGAAATCAGTGGGATGATATTCCTGATGAATATAAGGAAAAGCTGTTTAGTGGAATTGTAGGAATTGAAATTGAGGTTGAAAAATTAGAAGGGAAATTCAAACTAAGCCAGAATAAAACTTTAAATGAACAGAAAAGAATTATAGAAGGTTTAAAGATGAGTGATGATTCTCTAAAGCGAGGTGTTGCTGAGATGATGGAAGAAAATTTAAAATAAATGAACCTCACCTAAATCCTCTCCTTATAAAGGAGAGGACTTTTAAACACCAGGCGGAAGATTTCCCTCTCCTTAATAAGGAGAGGGACGAAGGGTGAGGTTGATATTTCGATTTATTTAACTGCCTAACTTGAGTAATTAATAAACAGGCTTAACGCCAATATTATAAAAGAAGAAAGACCAGATATCAGCCTGCTCTTCAATAATTTTTGAAGTTGGCTTGCCGGCACCATGTCCTGCTCTTGTTTCAATTCTTATTAAAACAGGATTCTCTCCCTGATGTTTTTCCTGTAAAGCAGCGATGTATTTAAATGAATGTGCCGGCACAACTCTGTCATCATGATCAGCAGTTGTTACAAGTGTAGCGGGATATTCCTGTTCAATAATATTGTGGAATGGAGAGTAACCATAAAGATAATTAAACATTTCAGCACTATCTTCGCTTGAACCATAATCAGAAACCCATGCATAACCAATTGTGAATTTATGGAAGCGCAGCATATCCATAACTCCAACAGCAGGGAAAGCAACTTTAAAAAGATCAGGTCTTTGATTTATAACAGCACCAACAAGCAATCCTCCGTTTGATCCTCCCTGGCAGGCAAGATAATCCGGCGATGTATAGTCTTCATTAATAAGATATTCAGCTGCGGCAATAAAATCATCAAACACATTTTGCTTTTTCATTTTAGTTCCTGATTCATGCCACTTTTCACCATACTCGCCGCCCCCGCGAATATTAGCTACTGCATATACTCCGCCATTCTCAAGCAATATTAGTCTTGATGTGCTGAAATAAGGAGTTTCACTGCTGTTAAATCCTCCATATCCATAAAGCAGAGCAGGATTTTTCCCGGTCATCTCAATTCCTTTTTTATGAACAATGAACATTGGCACTTTTGTTCCATCCTTGCTTTTATAAAAGATCTGCTTTGTTTCATAGCTGCTTAAATCAAATTTAATTTCGGGCTCACGAAAAACTGTAGATTCTCCTTTTGCCACATCAAACTTGTAAATTAAAGATGGATATGTAAATGAAGTGAAAGTGTAGAATGCAATATTCTCATCCCGTTTACCTGAGAATCCGCTTACACTTCCTATGGCAGGTAAATTTATTTCTTTTATTAAAGTGCCGCCAGGTTCATAAAGATAAACATGAGAACTTGCATCCTGGAGATAGATTGCTGCAATTTTCCTACCAATAACAGATACATTTTCTAAAACATTCTCCTTCTCGGGTAAAATATTTTTCCAGTTTTTTTCAGAAGGATTTTGGGGATCAACTAAAACAAGCCTGTAATTAGATGCGTTTTTATCTGTTTGAGTAAGAAGCTTGTCATCTAAGTTATCTATTACACTATAATTATTTTCGAAGTTGTCAACCAATGTTATCAGCTTAGAATCAGGGTCAGAAATATCTTTAACCTTTAAAGAATTATTATTTGTTCCTTGCATGATATAAATTAAAAGGAACCTCTCATCTTCAGTTGTTTGTGCCCAAAAATATCTCGCTGGGTTTTTAGGTTCTTCATAAATAAGAATATCCTCACTTTGCGGAGTGCCAAGTTGGTGGTAATAAATTTTTCCATTTTCATTTTTTGATTGAAGCTCTTCTCCTGCTTTAGGTTCGGGAAAACGCGAATAATAAAAACCATCATCCTTCCAGGATATTCCCGAAAATTTTATCCACTTAAGATGATCATCAAGTTTCTTTTTAGTTTCAACTTCCATTACAAAAAATTCATTCCAGTCCGATCCGCCGGAAGCAGTTCCATATGCAAAATATTTCCCATCTTTGGATACAGCATAAGTTGTTAATGAAATTGTCCCATCGGCAGAAAACTTATTTGGATCGAGAAACACTTCCGGGTCTGCATTTAAATCTTCCTGTATATAAAGCACAGATTGATTTTGCAGTCCATCATTTTTAAAGAAAAAATATTTCTCTCCCCCTTTGAATGGAGCAGAATATTTGGGATAGTTATATAGTTCAGCATATCTGTTTTTAATTTTTTCCCTGTAAGGGATTTTTTCAAGATAAGAGAAAGTAACTTCATTCTGTTTTTCCACCCATTTCTTCACATCCTCAGCATTATCATCTTCAAGCCACCGGTATGGATCAGGAACCCTTACTCCAAAATATTCATCAACAACACCTTCTTTTTTTGTTTCAGGATATTCCAGTTGAGCATAAAGAATATTCTGTGTAAACAATATCCCCGCAATTAATATAATTTCTTTTAACATTAATTGTTCCTTATGTTATTAAACCTGTTATAAAGCAGTTAAATTTATAAAAATTATCTCACATCATCAGTTTGAAAATGATGTATGGAGTGAGCTTTATATTTTATTTTGATGATTCATTTAAATTTTTAATATTGAAGCATCTGTTTAACGATTAAAAAAATTTAATAAGAAAGGAGTTCGTATATGGCTGTTAGAAAAGGAAGTGCCGAATGGAAAGGAGATCTTAAATCAGGAAAAGGTAAGTTAAGCAGCGAAACCGGTGCTTTAAGTAATATTGCATATGACGCTGCTTCAAGATTTGAAACAGGCAATACAACAAACCCTGAAGAATTATTAGGTGCTGCGCACGCCGCCTGTTTTTCTATGGCGCTGGCAAATAATCTTTCAAAAGGGGGATTCAAAGTTAATTCTATAAAAACTGTTGATGATGTACATCTTGAAAAACAGGAAATTGGTTTTACAATTACTAAAATAGTTATAAATACAGAAGGGGATATTGAAGGAATTGATGAAGCAAAATTTAAGAAATATGCTGAGGATACTAAATCAAGCTGCCCGGTTTCAAGAGCATTAAAAGTTGAAATGAGTGTGAATGTTAAATTGGTTTAGTCTCAAATAAATGTGAAAATGTCTCCCTTTAGCAAAGGGAGACAGTCCTGACAAAAGTCAGGACAGAGGGATTCCTTAGATTGCTGTAGCTTTTGTTGAATCTCAGCATAATGCCTCATCGCAAACAAATCCCCCTGATTTTCGCTTCGCTCAAATCTGTCCCTCTTTACTAAAGAGTGATTTTTTATAAGAATTCTGTTAATAAATAAAATTGAAAGGGGTGTAGAAGAATATTAATATATTTTCTTTGAACCTAAGCTAACAACTTTTCATATTCTTTATTCTGATCAATAAAATGATCAACATAGGAACAGGTTGGAATAACTTTTAAATTATTTTCTTTTGCATACTCAAGCGTTGCTTTAGCTATTTCTCCGGCTAAACCTTTATGTCTCTGTTCAGGTGGGACAAATGTTCTTAAAAAATTAATTGTTTCTTTATCTGGCATACTATACCTGATATAAGATTCTTTACCATCTCGTATTGTATAAAATTTCTGCTGGTCTTTATCATGTTTAATTTCCATATTAAATTATATTAAATTTATTAATAACAATATATCGGTAGCACAGATTAGTAATCTGTGCTACGCTGTACCCAAGGGCTAAAAGCATTCCTCTTTTACAATCGCTCCGTTTATTATAACAGTACATACATGAGATGTATACTCAAATGGGTTGCCATCAAATAAAACTAAATCTGCATCTTTACCTTCTTCAATTGAACCAACTCTGTTTTCTATTCCAAGAATTTTTGCTGCATCAATTGTGATGGTTGCAAGAGCATCTTCAAAAGATAAACCGTTTGCGTTTGCAACTGCAGCTTCAAAAAGAACTATCCTTGTCTTTGGGACATATCCTTCATAGCCGCTTTGTAAAGCAAATGTAATTCCCTCTTTATTTAGAACTGCTGCGGTTTCCAAAGAAACATTTTTGGTATCCCCATAATTTCTAACCATTGTAGGATGGAGTATTACAGAAACATTCGCCTCTTTAATTTCACTAATTAAAAGATATGATTCTGCAGCACCATCAAGAATAAGTTTAAATCCAAATTCCTGCTGCAACCTTAGTGCAGTCATTATCTCTGTTGCCCTTTGTACTGTAAACATTGCAGGAATTTCACGGGATAAAACTTTACCGAGAGTTTCCAGCTTAATGTCTCTTGAAGGTTTTTTATCTTCTTTCGCATTTTTTATTTTATCCAGATAATCTCTTGCTTTCAGAAACTCTTCTCTTAACATAGCCACACCCTTGGAACGCGTACCTGGCTTTTTATAATTCCTACTTACATTTGAGCCAAGAGTAAAAGAAACAGTTGCCACAGAATCAACAATAACATCGCTTAATGTTTCTCCATAAGTTTTAACAATCATTGTTTGTCCGCTTGCAAGTGCACCGGGACCATGCCCGGTATGAAGAGTTGTTACTCCAAGATCCCTTACAAACTCAACCAGCTTCTCGCTCATGTTATAGGCATCAAAAGCCCGTAACTCTGGTTGAATTGCATCAGATTTTTCAAGCTGATCCTGATCATGTGCATAATTGTAAATTCCCGATAATCCAACAACTGAATGTGCATCAATAAGACCTGGAGTTACAACTTTTCCTTTCACTTTTTTATAATTTTCTGGAACTGTAATTGCATTTTGTAATCCGACCTTTTCAATCTTTTCATCTTTAATAAGAATTACCCCATTGATTATTTTTTCTCCTGCCATGGTATAGATTGTATCTCCATAAACGGCTATCTGTGCATTGATACTAAATGAAAAGAATAGGAAGATTAGAACAAGATATAAAATTGTCACTTCGTTCCTTCGAAATGACACTTGTAAATTTTGAGATAACATCTTGAGGTGATTCTTTTTCATTCATCATCTCCGCAGTTGTGAACCTCAGTATAATCACCACGGAAAACTTCATAGCCGCCGATTGAATACTTTTTATCTTCAGGATTTGAAAGATCAAAAACTTTTTCTCCCTCAACCCAGGTCTGCTCTACTTTTGTGTAAACACTTAGAGGTTCGCCTGAAAGAATAATAAAGTCTGCATCCTTATTTGTTTCAAGTGAACCGATTCGATCTTCAAGTCCAAGCATTCTTGCACCTGCAAGTGTTAAAGCTTCAAGTGATTTTGATTCGCTCATTCCTGCTCTTACACCAAATGCGGCAGAGCGGAGGAAAAATCTTGAGTCTGTAATTCCATCATCTGTATGATAAGCAACATCAACACCTGCTTTTTCAAGCACTGCACCTGTTTTGTAGATCAGGTTAACAGCTTCTAATTTTCCGCCAGGTGAATCCAAAACAATAATTGAGCAGGGTACTTTTGCAGCTGCAATTTGTTCTGCAACCTTCCAGCCTTCGCTTACATGATGCAGAACCACTTTGAATCCAAACTCTTCCTTAAGCCTTAATACTGTCATAATATCATCAGCACGGTGAGTATGATGCTGGACAATTCTTTTTCCTAAAAGCACCTGAACGAGAGTTTCCAATTCCAAATTCCGTTCAGGTATCTTTTCAGGATCACCATTTGCTCTTTCAATTTTAGCTTTATACTCCTGTGCTTTTATAAAAAGCTGCCTTATTATTGAAGCAGATTTTGAACGGGTTCCGGGAAAAGGAGTTTCACCAATTGAGTTAGTACCATTTGCCATTTTCAATCCGCCGCAAATACCATTTAATACATCATTACAATAAAGCAAATCATTAATAGTCTTTGGATCTTTTCTCATTTTCAAATATACCGTTTGCCCACTCATTAAATAACCTGAGCCGGGCATTACATTTACCGTTGTTATTCCTCCCGCAATAGCCTTTTTAAAAGTATCGCTCTGCGGATCAATTGCATCAAGTATTCTTACTTCAGGATGTGTAGTGGAAGAACGGTCGCCGCCGTCTCCATCCCCAATGTGCGAATGAGTATCAACAAGTCCCGGCATGATTACCTTACCTTTAACATCAAATACAATTATATCTTCTTCTTTCCCGGGAGGGAAATCTTCCATGCTGCCCACTTCAGCTATTTTTCCATTTTGAACCA
>JAUSIA010000069.1 GCA_030648225.1 Ignavibacteria bacterium
CTATGATAATTTTATTTTTAACTTTAATCTCACCGGACAATATCTTCCACTGATCTGGTTGAATACTAATACAATTAATTATCCTGAACATAATAGTTTCGGACTTCATACAGTGGTTGGCACAACAGATACATCTTCATCCGAAGGTATAAACCTTATGCCAGCATCGGTAGGGGCATCCTTGGTCGGTATTGATAAAAGTAATCAGAACGGATTTAATTGGGTGCTGATGTGTGAAGAATATTTTAACAAGGCAAATAATGCAAAGGTTTATTTAAACCATCCAACCGGGAGTAATTGGGATGATTGGTGGTACGATATAATGCCGAATATATTTTTCTATCAACTCTACGATCAATACCCATCTGTTGGCGATTTCCCTAATCAATTTATCAATGTTGCCAACCGATGGCTGGAAGCTGTGGTAGTAATGGGTGGTAGTACAACGCCCTGGCAGAGCGCTTATATGAATTACCGTGCGTTTAATCTTATGACCATGACTCCATTTTCATCCGGAGTAATAGAACCTGAAGCTGCCGGTGCTTTGGCTTGGCTCCTATACAATGGTTATATAGAAACAGGAAACCAGAACTACAGAATAGGCGCGGAATGGAGTATGGAATTCCTTAATTCTCTTACTTCAAATCCTTCTTACGAACTACAATTATCTTACGGTGCTTATATCGCTGCAAGAATGAATGCCGAATTAGGTACAACGTATGATATTCAAAAAATTATTAACTGGTGTTTTGATGTCGGACCGCTCCGTCAATGGGGAGCTATTGCTGGGAACTGGGGAGGTTACGATGTTGATGGATTAATTGGTGAAGTAAATGGATCCAATGATTATGCTTTTTTAATGAATACATTTGAACAGGTTGGGGCACTTGTTCCATTAGTTAGATATGATGACAGATTTGCAAGAGCAATTGGTAAATGGGTGCTGAATGCTGCTAATGCTGCACGTCTGTTGTATCCCAATTATCTTCCGGATCAAAACCAGGATAGTGAAGAATGGGCGCATCAATATGATCCGAATTCTTACATAGGGCATGAAGCGCTTCGGCAATCTCAAAGTGGAAACAGTCCTTATGCAACAGGAGATGCAATCAATGGAGGGTGGGGAATGACTAATCTTGCCCTTTATGGGTCATCTCATGTTGGAATTTTAGGTGGAATAATTGATACTACAAATGTTCAAATGATTTTACAGCTTAATCTTTTAAATACTGATTATTTTCATAAAGAAGCTTTTCCCAGTTATCTTTATTACAACCCATATCAGTCAGAAAAGTCGGTTATAATAAATGTTGGCAGCGGAATGCACGATATATACAATGTTGTTACCAATACTATTATAAAATCAGCCGTCACAGGTGAAACATCAATTATAATCCCTGCAGATGAGGCAATCATTGCTGTGATTATACCCGCCGGAAGTACGATACTATATGATCTTGATAAAGCTTTTGTTAATGGTGTTATAATTGATTATCGGTCAGGTCAGACAGTTATTAATTATCCTCCAAGGATAAAATCACTTGCATCAGATAAGCAAGTTGTTGTTTTCGATGATTCTGCAAAAATATATTGTACGGCAGTTGATAAAGATAATGATCCTTTAACTTATCAATGGTCAGTATCAGGTGGAAGTTTTACAGGAACAGGGTCTGCTATTAATTGGCAAGCACCATTATCTCCCGGTTCATATTTAGTTCTATGCACGGTAAGTGATGCCAATGGCGGTATAATTTCTGATTCTATTAATATTGATGTTGTTGAATATATCAATAACGATCCTATAATAACCAAAATAACTGCTCATCCAAGAAAAATTCATCTCGGTTCTGAATCTGAAATTAATTGTGCTGCAACAGACCCGGATGGAGACACATTGAATTATAACTGGTCTGCAATTTTTGGTAACATATCCGGTACTGGAGCGACCATCACCTGGACAGCACCAACTTCCGCAGGCAATTACTATATAACCTGCATAGTGGATGATAGTCGTGGAGGGCAAGTGATTGATAGTATTGGCGTATCCGTCCGTGATACAACAATTCAGCAGACCGGAGACCTTGTGGCGTTCTATCCTTTTAGTGGGAATGCGAATGATGAAAGCGGATTCAATAATAACGGTATAGTCTCGGGAGCTGCTCTCGTTTCAGATCGCTGGGGTAATCCAGCCAGCGCATATTCATTTGATGGAACAAATGATTATATAAGTGTGCTCAGCAGTTCAAGTTTAAATTTTCAAAATGCTGTTACTATTAATTTCTGGATAAAAGTCGGAGAGTTTTACGATAGAGAATCTTACCCTCTTTCACATGGTAATTGGGTAAACAGATGGAAGGTCTCAATTACAAATAAGAACATACGATGGACGGTTAAAAGTAATTCGGGTATAAAAGATCTTGATTCTGAAACAGAATTAGTAGAAGATAATCTTTATAATGTTACTGTACTTTATGATGGCAACGATTATGAAATTTATATTAATGGTGAACTTGATGCCTTTACATCTTTCTCCGGATTAATTTTACCCACTCCAATTGACTTTATGATAGGACAGGTTTTGCCAGGCAATAATCAGTATAATTTCAAAGGAATTCTGGATGATATACGAATTTATAATTACGCCCTATCGTATGGAAGTATTCAAGCTCTTTATGATTTTGTAACTGATCTTGAAGATCAACAAGATATTAAGACACCTGAGAACTACAGTTTGTTACAAAATTATCCCAATCCTTTTAATGGGGAGACGACTATTAAATTTCAGGTTTCAAATGAATCAAATGTAAAACTTGAAATCTTTAATGTCCTTGGTCAGAAAGTTAAAACATTAGTCAATGAGCAGAAATTGCCAGGTTTCTATTCAATTAGCTGGGGTAGCAGAAATGATGCTGGTAAGACTATGAATTCAGGAATCTATTTTATCCGGTTTATTTCAAATAACTTTTCTGAAATAAAAAAAATGATGTTGCTCAAATAAATGATTAATCCTATTAAATAATTTTAATAATGAAGTTTAGTTTCTTATTAATTGGTATTCTCTTCTTGATTTTATTATTGATACCGATGGTAATATTTGGGCAGGATAAAAACTTACTTCATATAAAAAGTACGAAAGAAGTTGGTCAGATAGAAGTCGGGGGTCCTTATGTTGGAATTGAAATTCATAAAAGCTTCCCGTTGCTTAACCGGATAAGTTTTTATTACCCGGTAGCAAACAGTATAGATATTAGTGATGATTATTGGAAACGAGAAAATTTCAGGATTATGTCTGTGGGATTAAAAGTTGGAAGTTTACCAAAAAGAATTCTTGAAAATGAAATCTACGAAGTTGATCAAACACCCTATTCTGTATCGTTTACAAAAGAGAAATTTGACAGCGAAATAAAAATCAGTTATGAGTTTTGTAAAAATGAACCGGCA
>JAUSIA010000086.1 GCA_030648225.1 Ignavibacteria bacterium
AAATCCTGAGATAAAATCGAAGATTAAGCAAAAGCAAAGACAGATTTCAATGAAAAGAATGATGCAACAAGTGCCTAAAGCAGATGTAATAATAACAAATCCAACTCACTTTGCAGTAGCTGTGAAGTATGACGCAAAGAAATCGGAAGCACCAATCGTTATTGCTAAAGGACAGGATTTCATAGCTTTAAGGATAAAAGAAGTAGCGAAGGAAAACAAAATTGAGATCGTAGAAAACAAACCATTGGCAAGAAATTTATATGAAACAGTTGAAGTCGGGCAAGTAATCCCTGTAGAGCTTTATCAGGCGGTTGCTGAAATATTGGCATTTGTATACAGTTTGAAGGGTAAAGGAAAAGTAGGATAAAAGAATCAGACATGAAGAAGGGGGAAGTAGCAAATGAAGCTTGGAAATTTTGCAGCACCAATAATAATAGTTGCAATTATATTAGCAATGATTATTCCTGTTCCCCCTGCTATTCTTGACTTATTAATAGTTATTAACATTTCAATTACTTTAATAATGCTACTTAATACGGCTTTTTTAAAGACAGCTCTTGATTTATCTTCTTTTCCATCTATGCTTGTAATAACTACAGTATTTCGGCTGGCAATAAGTGTTAAAGCATTGACGCTTATTTTGGGTGAAGGTACTGGAACGGGAAAAGCAGGAGTTGTTATTGCTGGTTTTGGCAGTGTCATGGCTCGTGGAAGTATTGTTGTTGGAGCTGTATTGTTTAGTGTATTAATGATAGTGAATTTTCTTGTCATAACACGTGGAGCAGAGAGAGTCGCAGAAGTCGCAGCAAGGTTTACATTAGATGCAATGCCCGGTAAGCAGATGGCAATTGATGCCGATTTAAATTCAGGACTTATTAATGATTCTGAAGCAAAAGAAAGAAGGCGTAAAATCCAAAGGGAAGCAGATTTTTATGGGGCAATGGATGGTGCAAGTAAGTTTGTAAAGAGTGATGCAATAGCATCGATATTGATTGCGATTATCAATATTGTTGGTGGTTTGATAATCGGTATGGCTATAAATGGTGAGCCGGTATCTGAAGCAATAAATAACTATACGATATTATCGATTGGTGACGGACTAGTTAGCTTAATTCCATCAATTATGATTTCCGTTTCAACAGCTATGATTGTTACCAGAGCCGGCTCGGATTCAGATCTGAGTCAGGATTTAATAAAGCAAATGTTTTCGAATCCGAATGTTTTATTTTTGGCAGCAGGGGTTTGTTTTGTATTATACTTTATCATTCCTATGTTTTTCTTTATAATAATGGCTATTGCACTTGTAATTATTGGTTATAGATTAAGACAGAAGCAAAAAGCAATTCAGAAACAAGAAGAGATCCAGATACAGGAAAGTGAAATAGAGGATATCAGGAAACCGGAAAATGTTGTGTCACTACTTCAGGTTGATCCTATCGAATTGGAATTCGGGTACGGAATTATTCCTCTTGCAGACGTAAACCAGGGTGGGGATTTACTTGATAGAGTTGTTATGATTCGAAGACAACTGGCATTAGAATTGGGAATGATAGTTCCAATTATTCGTTTAAGAGATAACATTCAACTGAGCCCCAATGAATATGTCATAAAAATAAAAGGTGTTGAAATTGCTAAAAGCGATATTATGCTTGACCATTTTCTCGCAATGAACCCAGGTATGGTTGAAGAAGAGCTTGATGGTATAAAGACAACAGAACCGGCTTTTGGACTACCCGCAATATGGCTCACCGAGAGCCAAAGAGACAAGGCGGAGATGTATGGCTATACAGTTGTAGATCCACCTTCCATCATTTCTACCCACTTAACGGAAGTTATAAAGAAATTCGCTCATGAATTGACAGGAAGACAGGAAATTCAGAAACTTATTGACAATGTTAAACTGAATTATCCTGCAGTGGTTGAGGAGCTTGTGCCAAAGGTTATGTCAATCGGTGAAATACAGAAAATTATAGCAAACCTATTAAAAGAAGGTGTATCTATAAGAGATATGGTCACGATTTTAGAAACTCTTGCTGATAATGCAGTAACAACGCATGATCCGGATTTGTTGACAGAATATGTGAGACAAGCTTTAGGTCGGGCAATTTCAAAGAAATTTATTAATGAAACAAAATCCAATGTAATTACTTTGGACCCAAAATTGGAGCAGATAATAATGGATTCCCTACAAAGGACAGAACACGGTTCTTTTTTAACGCTTGAACCGGATGTGAGTAATTCTATTTTAAACAATCTTACAAAACAGCTGCAAAAGCTCATGCAACTAGATCAACAGCCGGTAATACTTGCGTCACCGGTAGTAAGATTATATTTCAAAAGGCTTACTGAGCAAACGATGCCGGGTTTAACGGTATTATCATATAATGAACTTGATCCAAATATTGAGGTTCAATCAGTTGGGATGGTGAATATTTAAAGATGAAAATAAAGCGTTATTTGGGGAGTAACACCCAGGAAGCTATTTTAAAAGTTAAAATTGATTTGGGAAACGAAGCAATGATATTAAATACAAGAAAAGTCCGTAAAAAGGGACT
>JAUSIA010000088.1 GCA_030648225.1 Ignavibacteria bacterium
ATACCCGGGAATGCCTCATAGTGCGGTTGAATCGGGAAATGTTGACATCATTCTTTCGCCGGATAAAATAGCTAAAGAATTAATAAGAATTGGAAAGCATCCTTATATTGCTTTCTCACACTCTTCTAAAGAAGAAAAGAAAGAGAAAGAAGAAGAAAAAGATTTTGAAGACGCTAAAGAGGATTCATTAACAGAGATCTACAGGAAACTCCGCTCAGCAGCAGGTGTGGATTTTTCACATTATAAACTTAGCACCATAAAACGTCGCATCAGCAGAAGAATGGTTATAAATAAAATCCGAAAGATTGAGGATTATGTAAAGTTTATTAAAGTAGATAAAAATGAAGTAATGAATTTATATCATGATCTTTTAATTAATGTAACAACTTTTTTCAGGGATCCGGAAGTATTTAAAATCCTGCAGAACAAAATATTTCCGGAAATAATTAAGAATGTATCTAATGATAATTCATTAAGAATATGGGTTCCGGGTTGTGCAACCGGTGAAGAAGTTTATTCAATTGCAATTTCTTTGCTTGAATTTTTAGATAAAAGATCAGCCAATGTAAACATCCAGATATTTGCCACAGATATAAGCGAACCTTCAATTGAAAGAGCAAGAGCGGGAATTTATTCCGAATCAGTTATTAAAGAAATTCCTGTTGAAATTCAGAAAAGATATTTTGTAAGACTTAACGGCGGATACCAGGTTAATAAATCTTTACGTGATCTTTGTATTTTTGCAAGGCAGGACCTCGCCAAAGATCCCCCTTTCTCAAGGATTAACCTTATAAGCTGCCGCAACCTTTTAATTTATCTTTCAGCAGAACTGCAGAAAAAAATAATCCCGATATTTCATTATGCACTTAAGCCGAATGGCTTCCTGCTTCTCGGAACTTCAGAATCAATAGGAAATTTTGGAGACCTTTTCCAGGTTACAGATACAAGATATAAGATCTATGAAAGGAAAGAATACCAGAAAAGGGTTGATTATAATTTTGCTTTTTCAAATGTTCATTATGAAAAAACCAATGAGAAAAAATATGATAATTTCTCCGATGGTCTGGATATTTTTAAGGAAGCTGACAGATTAATTTTAAGCAAGTATGCACCTGCTGCAATTTTAATAAACCATAATCTTGAGATCATTCAGTTCAGGGGAAAGATAAAGCAGTATTTAGACCCGGCACAGGGTGATGCAAGCCTTAATTTATTTAAGATGATTAAGGAAGATATAAATGTTGAGCTCCGCACATCAATAAGAAAAGCCTCTACCACTAAAAAGCCTGTTATTCTTGAGAATGTAAAAATAGACACAAACGGTTCATCTAAAGATATTGATCTTGAGGTAGTGCCTTTAAGAACATCTGTTGATATGGAGGGAACATTTTTTCTTATACTTTTTAATGATAGGGATATGAATAATAAACCGGGAAGGAAAAAGAAATTGAATAAGGAGAAAGAAGAAGAAATGGTTAGTAATACTGATTCACATATGGAAAATTTAAAGGATGAATTAAGTATAACTAAAGAGCATCTTCAATCAATTATTGAAGAGCGTGAAGCAGCAAAGAAAGGATTAAGATCAGCGCTTGAAGAGCTTCAATCGAGCAATGAGGAACTACAGAGCACTAATGAAGAGATGGAAACTGCAAAAGAGGATCTTCAATCTACAAATGAAGAATTAATGACCGTAAATGATGAGCTTGAAAGCAGGAATATTGAACTTAGTGAGATCAATAATGATTTGAGTAATGTTTTAGCAAATGTAAATATTGCAATTGTTATGCTTGGAAGGGATTTAAAAATAAGAAGATATACACAGAAAGCGGAGGCTGTCTGGAACCTTATCTCAAGCGATATCGGAAGACCGTTTAGCCACTTAAAGCCGAATTTTGATCTCCCTGATCTGAAAGAAAAGATACTCGATGTAATGGATGAGCTTCAATCAAAAGAAATTGAAATTAAAGATAATGAGAATAAATATTATTCGATGAAGATCCGACCATACAAAACGGCAGACAATAAAATAGACGGCGTTGTAATTTTATTATATGATATTGATATAATGAAAAAAGAAATAACTTCAATGACCGTGGAGAAGGATTATTTTGAAGCAATACAAAATACAGTGAGAGAACCATTAATAATACTTAATAAAAATTTGATAGTTGGATCTGCAAATAATTCTTTTTATAAAACTTTCAGTGTAAGCGAAGAAGAAACGGTGGGTAAATACATTTATGATCTTGGTAATAAGCAATGGAATATTCCCTCATTAAAAAAGCTTCTCGAAGAAATTCTTCCACAAGCTAATTCTTTTGAGAATTATGAGGTGGTGCATAACTTCCTGGATATCGGTACAAAAAAAATGTTACTAAATGCCAGGAGAATAACAATAATGAATGGAAGAGAGGAATTAATTTTATTAGCCATAGAAGAGGTGAAGGAGTAGATGGAAGATGGTTAATGTATGATGGAAGATGGAATTTTAAGTCTCATTTCGACGAACGGAGTGAGGAGAAATCTTTTTTGGTGTTTGTCATTTCGAACGAAGTGAGAAATGTATATATGAATTTGTATCTACCTAAATGCTTTGAAAAACAATTATTCAAATATGACTAAAGACGAATTGATCAAACGAATAGAAGAGCTTGAAACACAAGATAGAAACGGGAAGAAAGATTTATCCCCTTCCGAAAAAGAACAACTCACACATGATATCCAGGAAAAAGATCTCCAGATTAAAATTCAGAAAAATGAATTAATTGAGAAACAAAATCAGCTTGAAGAATCCCATGATAAATACGCAGACTTTTATGATTATGCACCAACAAGTTATTTAACTTTGGATGAAAAAGGCACAATTAAAGAGATAAATTTAACCGCTGCCGAATTGATCGGAGTTGAGAAAAGGTCTGCAATTAATACTCCGTTCATACATTTTTTCGTTACAAATGATATGCGGGAATTCAATAAACTCCTTAATAATTGCAAACAAACTTATGATCAATGTTTTGGAGAGTTTACCATAAAAAGCAAGCAAAAAGAGAAATTAAATATTCATTTAATTGTAATTCCCTTCCATGAATACAAAACAAAAAAAATATTTTTCAGGATTTTCTTTACTAATATAACAGAACGGAAAAAGTCCGAAAGAATAATAGAGGAAAGTGAAAAACGGTTCAGGTTGATGGCAGATACCTCACCTGTTATGGTATGGATGACCGATGTTAATAACCGCCTTGAATATATTAATAAAACAAAGCTCGATTTTCTTGGGAAAAAATTTAATGAACTTACTAATGAAGCCTGGCTTGAAACACGGCATCCCGAAGAGCGGGATAAATTTTTAAAAGAATTATCCGATGCTACAAAAGAAAAAAGAAGTTTTTCATTAGAGATAAGAGTTAAAAATAAGGATGGAGATTACAGATGGCTTATTGCTACTGCCGCACCCCGCTTTTTAGATGATGGAACTTTTATCGGTTTTATAGGCTCAGGTTTTGATATAACAGAGGAGAAAAATTCCAGAATAAGTCTTCAAAAATCTCTTAAAGAAAAAGAAGTTCTTTTAAAGGAGATCCATCACCGGGTAAAAAATAACCTGCAGGTAATTTCAAGTCTTCTTAATCTTCAAAAGAATTATATATCTGATCCTGCTATATTGGATATTTTCAGATCGAGTCAGAACCGGATAAGATCAATGGCTTTATTGCATGAAAAGCTGTATCAACAAAATAATTTAATTGAGATAGATTTAAGAGATTATATCCAGGACCTGATATCAAATCTATTTGATTCATATAATCTTTCTTCGCATATAAGCTTAAAATTAAATACAACCGATATTCATTTGGATGTAGATTTATCATTAAATATAGGATTAATAATAAATGAACTTGTCTCAAATGCCTTAAAGCATGCTTTTAAAGGGAGAGAAAAGGGTGAAATATTTGTTGAGTTAATTAATGTGGAGAAAACAGATCAGCTTAAGTTAATAGTTACAGATGATGGAGTAGGTATCCATGAAGATTATAATTTAAATGAAAGCAAATCATTCGGGCTAGAGCTTGTAAGTGCATTAATCCAGCAGTATGAGGGTTCAATGGAAATTAACCGTAATGACAAAACAGAATTTAAAATTACCATTAACCCTAAGGGGAAGGAATTAACTCCCTCATAAAGCTGATTCTCTCCTCACATTCCGGCCTAATAAAACAAATTATAATTTTAAATAGCCCCGACATTTATGTCGGGGTTTAAATAACCAAAAAGTATTTGGCTTTAGCCGCAATTCTTAATTATATCTGTGGCTAAAGCCCTAAATATCTTTTCCCTTTTTATCCACGAGCTAAAGAAACTGTGTGAAAATAAAAATATTGGTGGTAACCGCAGGCTTCAGCCTGCGATAACAGTTTTATTTGTTGCTGACCAAAAAGTAAATAAATGTCATTTCGAAGGAGTCCTCGACTGAGAAATCTTGTACTATTCAAAGATTTCTCCCTTCGGTCGAAATGACAATGACGCTTTTTAGTCAACCTAACTACCGGCA
>JAUSIA010000102.1 GCA_030648225.1 Ignavibacteria bacterium
AACATCCTGCCATTCATCGGTTAATATGAAAACCTGCCAGCTATTCAGCAAGACATCTGTGGTTTTAAGTGACATTGTAGATAAAATAAATATTATCCTATATTTATTATTGTTTTTAGAAAAGCCTTTAATGACGATAATTTCTTAAAAATCCATAAAAACAATATGAAAAAGTCTGTTCAATTTCTACTCATAATTTTTATTCTTATACCTGTTTATGAACTTTTTTCACAAGTTGAATTTGAAGGATATGGGGCAACAGGCATACAGCTTTTTGAAAGACCAATTGCAATTGGAGTAAGCCAGGAAGTTTATTTCGAAGGAAAACTTCAGGCGGAGATAAAGATTAATAAGGATATCGAAGCTCAACTTGATTTCAGGGGAAATTCTGCTGATGAAAATGTTACATTAAGAGAATTCTCTGCAAAGTTTGAATACTGGGAAAGAATGAAAATAGAAATAGGTAATATAAAACAGCCTTTCGGTATTGAACAGATGGTAAGTAATGAAGACCTGGAACTTGTTGAAGAAAGTTTTATAAACCAGCAGGTTTCTGATTTTGGTTATGCAGCACGTTCAGTTAGCGTTATGCTCTACAGCAAGTATAAAGATGAATATAAAAATTTTCCTTTCTCATATTACTTTTCACTCTTTAAAAATAATTCCCTTACTTCAGGATTGTATGCAAGATTAAGCTACCACAATAATGATTTTATTTATTCAGTTAATTATGCCTTTCATTCAATTGGCGGAGATTACCCGGTAAAGGCAAATGCTTTTTGCGGAGATATAACTTTTAATCCTAAAAACACAAGAATAAGTGTTGAAGCTTTTTATGTTAAGAATACAGAAGCAGCTTTGGAAAATATAGTTTTAAATGGCGATGAAAATATTTTTGCAGCAGGAGCCAAATTGCTTGCAGCAAAAATTTTTGATATTGATGGTGAAATCGTGAAAGGTTTAGAACCAGTTTTTCTTTTGGGGTATTTTGCACCGGATTTTGATGAAAGTGAATTTCATACAATACAGTTAGTGCCCGGATTGAACATCTATTTTCATGATGATGTAAGATTGAGACTGAACTATAACAGGCTTTTAACTAAAAACAGGTTTAATGAAAAGTACAGCTCTTTAAATTCTTTAGGTACTCTTGAATTACAAGTAAGATTCTGATTATGAATTATATTAAAGCACTGCCAATTATTATACTTTCTATCTTTTCCGGATGTGATGTTACTGATAATAATCCTGCAAATGATATAAGCTCGATTTATCTTTTTGATTCTTATATCAGACCGGAAAACTTATCTAATCTTTTAACAAACAAACTCGTAAAATATACTGTCCCAATCCAGATGTTTATCGAAGATGAAGAATATAAAGGTTCAATTGAAGCACAAGGTTCAACTTCAAGATATCTTCCCAAATGGTCTTTTGAAATAAAATTTGATAATGGAAAGATTATGAATCTCGATAACTTTAATCTGAGCGCACAGGTTGGAGATCAGTCAATGCTGAGGACAATTCTTGCATCATATGTTTATAAAGAAATGGGATTTGAAGTTTTTGATTCCGATTTTGCCTTCCTTAAAATAAACGGCAAGAACAAAGGTTTATATTATATAATTGAAAGAGTTAAAAAAGATTTTTTCAATAAAAGAAACATTCCCATTTACGAAGTAATAAAAACTTTGTTTGGTGCAAAATTTACTTTTAATAATGGCACTAATATTTATGAGTTGTTTGAGAAGGAGATTAATGACGATGAAAATCTTTACAACTTTGAAAATTTTATTCATGCTCTTGATACTATAAAAAGTGAAAACATCCTTACGGAACTTGGAAAACTTCTTGATATAGATTCTTATCTTAAATATCATGCTGCATCCACAGTTATAGCTGCAAAAGATGGTTTCAGAAACAATATAATATTTTACAAAAGAACCCCGGAAGATCCTTACGAAACTTTACCATGGGATTTTGACGGATCATTTAATCCCACATTTACAGAAATTTTTTATGGAGATAACGAAATAATAAACAAGCTGCTCTCAAACGATTCCTGTTTTGCTCTTTATGAATTCTATTATACTTATTGTATTGAAAACATTTTTACGGAATCAACTCTTTTCCCCATTGTTGATGAGACAGTGAAAAGAATCAGAACCGGTTATGAACTTGATCCTTATCTGGGAGAAGCGGGATATAATCTTGATAATGAAGCTGATAAGCTGAAAATTTTTATTTCGGAACGGAGGCAAATCTTGATTAACAGTATAATCTCGCCTAAATCTCCTTAGGACATTTAAACCTCCCTCTCTTTGATAAGACTGTGTGAAAATAAAAATATTGATGGTAGCCGCAGGCTTCAGCCTGTGATAACCGTTTTATTTCGCAACCTGAAGGTTGCGACTACCGGCATATTTAGAATTTTAACACAACCTCTGAGGAACTGAGGGTGAGATTAATAATTAAGGATTTACTCTCCTGTTATCTATTTGATACATAACTGTACCCTGATAAAAACCTTCATGAAATTTTTCCTAAAGAAAACCAAAATAACTGAATAGCTTGCTAAGTATTAATTACATAATAAAAATGGAATATTTACAAA
>JAUSIA010000118.1 GCA_030648225.1 Ignavibacteria bacterium
CCTGAGCAGTTTTTCAACAGCACAGGTTGAATTAAGCGCATCAATGGGAATTAATTTTATCAATTCACCTTCTCTATATGATTATATAAATCAAAATTATTTTCAAACCGGAGGCGAAATTATTGAAGGCTTTAATGCCTCTGTAATTTTTTCAGGTGAAGCAGGATATAATTTAAGCGAATCATATCAGCCTGCAATAGATATTGGTTATTTGATTAATTCTTACACTACAACACTTTTAGATGGCAGACAATATGAAATGGCTTATGGAAACCTGATGTTTTCAATACTTAACTATTTTGTTATAACAGGCGAAGGATATAGTTTTAAATTTGGCGGTGGTGGTGGTTTACGTTTTCTTAATGCTGATGAAACCATTTCTGGAATAACACAAACTTTTTCTTCCACAGGCTATGGATTTTTACTGAGAGTTGAAGGTAATACTTTACTTGGCGGGAATGTATATGCAAAAATTGGTGCTCAGGCAAGCTATGATATTAATGGCGAGCCGGAAAATAACGGTACGCATCTATATAATAATGCGGCTAAGGAAAATGTTAATTTCAATTCACTCTCAGTAGGATTGAGTCTTGGTGTATCTTACATTTTTTAAAAATTTTATTTTTGAATTTCCCTCCCCCTTTGGAGGAAATGGAAGGGGCTGTAGCTTTGAATCTTTTTGAAGCCATACTTCTCGGTATCATACAAGGCTTTACAGAGTTTTTACCAATAAGCAGCACCGGGCATTTAACTGTTGCGGGAAAATTAATGAATCTTATTTCTACCGAAGCACCTGAACAATGGACCTCATTCATTGCGGTTATTCAGCTTGGTACCCTGGTTTCTATTCTGATTTACTTCCGGAAAGATTTATGGAATATCAGCAAAGATTTTCTTACCGAAAACATCAAAAAAAGAAAATCTTTTTCAAATCAGAGTTTTAATTCAAGAACAGGCTGGCTTATTATCATTGGAACAATCCCGGTTGTAGTTATTGGTCTGGCATTTAAGGATATAATTGAAGGTTCTCTTACAAAGAATTTATATGTTATTGCTGCAAGTCTTATAGGACTGGCAATTATACTTGCTGTCGCTGA
This sequence comes from Ignavibacteria bacterium, assembly GCA_030648225.1. Lineage (GTDB taxonomy): Bacteria > Bacteroidota > Ignavibacteria > Ignavibacteriales > Ignavibacteriaceae > RBG-16-34-14. Next base: position 1,098 of record JAUSIA010000118.1, read on the forward strand.
AAAAACTGTCCGGTTCAGAAAAGAGATGAAGGATATTACAATTTTTGATTCTCTTCTAATTGGAATTGCACAGGCATTTGCATTAATTCCCGGTTCATCACGTTCTGGTACAACCATTACCGGAGGATTATTTGTAGGTTTGAACAGAGAATCTGCTGCAAGATTTTCTTTCTTATTAAGTGTTCCTGCAATTCTTGCAAGCGGGCTGCTTCAGCTTTACGAGGCACTGAAGTTTATTGATTCTTCCATGGCTTTTAATCTTATTGTCTCTACGATTTTTTCGGCTATAAGCGGTTATGCAGCAATAGATTTTCTTCTTAAGTACTTAAGAAAAAATACAACCTTTATTTTTATTTATTATAGAATAGCTTTGGGAATTGCAATTATTGTTTTATTGTTAACAGCTATCATTCAGCCATAAGACAGTGCAGCAGCAGCAATCCTGGAATGAATGATTGAATGACTGTATGTTTTGAACATACATTTATAATTTTAATTAAAAGATATTTATTTAATAAAGGAGGAAAAATGAAATCCATATTCTATTCGTTTCTTTTAGTTCTGATTATTATCGGATGTAAGGATTCAAATTCAAACAACAATAATGAAAGCAGTATAGTGACAGATTCAACAGTAACAAATGATTCAATTCTTGTAGCAGTTATGCAAACCAATATGGGCACAATCGAAATTGAATTATTTGAAAAGCAGACTCCGAAAACAATTGAGAACTTTACCGGGCTTGCAAAGAAAGGTTACTATGATGGGATAATATTCCACAGAGTGATTGATAAATTTATGATACAAGGCGGCGACCCTACAGGAACAGGAAGAGGCGGTGAAAGTTTATGGGGAGGAAAATTTGAAGATGAATTTGATCCAACTCTGAAACACGATGTTCCCGGCATTCTCTCAATGGCAAATGCAGGTCCCAATACAAACGGAAGCCAGTTCTTTATTACAGTTATATCAACCCCCTGGCTTGACGGACACCATACTATTTTTGGTAAAGTTATAAATGGAATGGATGTAGTTTATGCGATCAGTAAAGTTCCAGCTTCCAAACCGGGAGATAAACCTCTTAAAGATGTTGTTATGGAGAAAGTAACAATTGAAAGAAGAGCACCTTCCGAAGAAGAGTAAAATATTTTAAGTGAAGTTCACCTTTAAGGTGAGTTTCACTTTTGAATAATAACTCCTTTCCTTAACTTCCTTTCCACAATAACCTAAAAACTTATAATATGAAACAACAGGATTTTTTTTCTTCCCGCTGGGCACTTATAATTTCAACTTTGGGTATTGCCGTTGGAACGGGAAATAGCTGGCGTTTCTCAAGAGTTGTTGCACAGAACGGCGGAGGATCCTGAATGGTGGAATCCTTTTCATGCCGAAAATGCAGGAACATGCCTTGTTCAATGGGCATTAGTACTAACAATATTTATTCTGCTTAACAAAAAGATGTCTGAAAGAATATTCAACAATGGTGGAGAAAAATGAATATTGAATCCTGGCTGACAATATTTTTAGTAGTATGTACTGTGTGGGGAGGTTTATTTTATTTTATGATGCGTACTTTGAAATACGAAAAGGAGAAAACAAAGATTGGCGAAGAGTAAAACACTTGTTCCTTCTATACTAGAAGCTGTTAAGGAAATTAAAAAAGGTAAACTGAAACCTCTCTATTATTTTTCCGGTGATGATTCATTTGGTATTGATGCTGCGTTTAAAATGCTTGAACAAAAAGTTACACCATTACTGACTTCGGACTTTGATAGAGAAGTTTTGTATAGTGAAGGAAAAACTTTACCGGATATTTTAAATTCAGCTTCAGCTTTTCCTTTTGGTTCATCAAAGAAATTGGTTGTTGTAAAAGAGAGTGAAAAAATAAAAGATAAAAAAAGTCTTTTGCAATATGCAGCATCTCCACCGGAATTTACAATTTTGGTTTTTCTTCATTACGGGAAAATATCTAATCCTGATTCTGAAGTTTATAAAAATTTAATTGAATCTGGTTTTCTTTTTGAAGCAAAAGAATTAAGAGGGAAAAATCTTGTTGACTGGCTGGTTGATTATGCTGAATCAAAAGGGAAAATCCTTACAGAAGATAATGCGCAGCTTTTAATTGATATTGCAGGCGAAAACAGGAATTTAATTGAAGCCCAATTGGAAAAGATTGTCACTTTTCTGGGTGAAGAAAAAGAAATTAATCATAAAGCAATAAATGAAGTTACCTCGGCATTAAAAGAGTTTTCAATTTTCGATCTTCAGAATGCTTTAGCAAAAAAAGATAAACAGAATTCTCTTAAAATCGCTTTAAAATTAATTGACGGAGGAGTTGAATCAACTTTTATTATCAATATGCTCGCTAAATATTTTATGGGGTTATCAAGAATTAATGAGCTTAAAGAAAAAAATATACCAGAACAGGCAGCAGCAGGAATTGTTGGTACACATCCTTATTTCTATAAAGATTATTTAAAAGCCAGATTGATTTATTCTGATGAAAAAGTTTTTTCTGCTGCAAAAGCTTTATTTAAGGCAGATCTGTTAACCAAAACCACCTCTTCTAATCCTAAAAATGTAATTGCAATTCTTATAGCGGAAATATTGCAATAAATCTGTTACAACTTTTTACAAAGCGAATTGAGATTAGCACTTAATTTTAGTAAGTTTGCTTAACCTTTCAAGTAAAATAAACCCGCATAGCTACATTAGGTGGAAAAAGAGATGTTCTTAAATATCAAAAATCTGAGTTTAATAATTTTACTTTTGTTTCTTTTGCACAGTTGTAAGGATAATCCAGTAAACATTGAAAACTCATTCTTCTCTGGTATTACAGTAACAAATGAAAATGGGATAATTATATCTGATGACTTGGAAGATTGGCAGCCTCGCTATACCGATGTGCAGAATATAAGCAACGATTCGCTTTATTTAAGCCCAGCATACCCAAATCCTGCGGGGAAAAAGTTTGTGAGTTTAAATCCACCTGAACCGGGAAAGTTAGCCTTTATATTAGTTTATCTATTACCTAATCAATCAAATGTTAAAATAACCTTTAACAATAAACCAGATAATACATTATTCAAACTTGTAGATACAGTTCAATTTGCTGGGTTATATAATTTATTTTTTGATCTAACTGATAAAACTATAGAAGAATTACCAAATGGAATTTATAGAGTATATTTTGAAATGAATGAATTTAAATCTTATGGGGATGTAGAGATAAACAGGTAGAAAGGAAAATCATAAATATGAAATATTTCAAGTATACAACTGTCTACCACAACGGTAAAACGTTTGTTGTTATTATAATCCCTAAAGACTTTATTAAAAAAATTGACGATATCAGAAAGCAAAGACTATTATTATTGCTTTCTGATAATTGCCGGAAAAACCATATAGAAGGTAAGCCTATTGTTGTTTGGCTTGACGTTAAAAATGAAATGCAGAACTTTGATAACGATAATAATTCACATTCTTTTATTTCGGAAAAATATGACTATAAGGAATTAGAAGCACAGGCAAAGAAAAGCAAGGATTCAATTCGATTTGATCCCACTCTTTTATGGATTTGAAAAAATTCTTTGGTAATAGTTTTGATAGATTTATAACTATTTTTTACTTTTTCCAGTAGAGGGCAAAGGAATAAAACCCAAATATCTTAATCATTGTTTACTCCCCCTAAAAAGTGAAAGTTTCTACAGCAATTAAGTTGTAGATTTAAAACAATGGGGAGATATATATGGGGTACGATAAAAAGAGAAAACCTCTTGAAGAACGCTTGGGTATTATTCATAAAGCAATTACAATTGCTAAGATAATATTTGATGTTCTAATAGAACTCTTTTCTCTATAATAAACGGGGGGCGGTTTTTGTCCGCCTCTTTTATCCTTGCTCTCT
>JAUSIA010000159.1 GCA_030648225.1 Ignavibacteria bacterium
ATGACTTTATTGAAATAAATAAGTCTCCCTTTAGCAAAGGGAGACAGTCACGACGAAGTCGGGACAGAGGGATTCCTACGCGCGTTACATTATGCGCAAATTTGTACAAGCAGCCCCCACGCAAATCTCCCTGATTTTATCTTCGCTAAAATCTTGTCCTTCTTTGCTAAAGAGGGAATCTTTTTTTTTATCACCGCTATCGGTCAAATTTCCTGCAAAATATTTTTTACCTTCAACCATTCCATAAAATAATTTTTCTCCTTATGTTTATACATCATCAACATTCCATTTAAGGTTGAAATGAGAAAAGTAATCTACCCCGGCACATTTGACCCTGTTACTTATGGACATATTGATATTATAAAAAGAGCAATTGATCTTTTTGATTCTGTTGCTGTAACTGTTGCAATCAATCCAACAAAAGAACCACTTTTTACTTTGAAAGAAAGAGTTGAAATGTTAAAGGAAAGTTTATCTGATTATGATAATGTAACTGTTGAATCATTTGATGGATTGGTTGTTGATTATGCAAAAAAGGTTAATGCAATCGGAATTATCAGGGGGTTGCGTGCATTAAGTGATTTTGAATATGAATTCCAGATGGCATTAATGAACAGGAAGCTTGCAAATGATATTGCAACTATATTTCTAATGCCTCACGAAAAATACACCTATCTTAATTCTTCAATAGTTAGAAATCTTGCCAGTCTTAACAGTGATGTAAGTGATTTTGTCCCCCCTGAAGTTCAGAAAGCTTTTAAGAAAAAGTTTTCTAAGAAACGAAGATTATCACATAAGTGATATAGTTTAAACATCTGCATCCCTTTAATTTGTAATTTTAATTACAAATCATATTAATTAAATCATTTTAATTTTTAATGAGCAAAAGGACAAATAACCCGGATAATATTTTTTTAAAAACCTGGAACTGCACATTTTGCAGAATAAGTTTAATTCTTTTTACTTCCGTTTTGCTTCTGTTATTTCTTATATCTGTATTGGCTAACCCGATTTTAAACTTAATTGTGAAACCTCAAATTATTAATTCAGTAAATAGGGATGGCAAGATTGATCTTCAAATAGAATTTCTTGATTACTCCTTATTTCAAAACGCGCTTACAAGCTATAAAACTATTTTAACTTTAACAGATTCAACAGGATTGGCGAAAGATTCAACATCCATTATAATTCCTTATTCAACTATAAATGGAATTAATTGGATTACTCTTCTTTTTGGAAGCGGATATACGTTTGGTAATTTAATTATTGATAATCCTGAAATCAGGATAAAGAATTTTATTTATCCGGAAAACCAGATGCAAAAAAATAATTCACCAGGTAATACAGTAAAATCATCATCAATTGCACAACAAATTACCAATATCTTGCCAGATGAATTAAATCCTTTGAAGATTAGTAAAATAGTTATTAATTCTGCAAACCTAATCAAAATTATTCAGGATGAAAATAAAACAGTAGATTCAGTTAAGAACATATCAATTTCTATTTCAGATTTAAATCTTAATAAAGATTTTAACTATAAAGATGATGAAAATTCTATAATTGGTAATTATGAAATAAGAATAAAAGAATTTCATCAGAAAATGTCCGGACCTGGCTATGATTTAAAAATTTCCTCAATAACTGCCTCAGGTAATTCTTCTGAATTAAAGATAAAAGAATTGATTTTTCAGCCTTATATATCAGATGAAGAATTCTTTAAGGGGGATAAGTACCGACGAGATAGATGGATTGCAAAAATACCTGAGATAACTGTACATCAAACAGACTTAATAAAATTTCTGAATGAAAATATAATTTCTATAAGCAGTTTAAATATTCCCAATTTTAGAATTGAAATCTTTACTAACAGAAGGCTTCCTATTGATCCTGCTTCAAATCCTGAAATGCCTCATGAAATTATGTCATCACTCAGTTTCGGAATAGAAATAGGAAAGTTTCAAACAGATAATTCATTAATTATTCTTGAATCTGTAATGCCTAATGTAGAAAGAAGAGCACATTTGGAATTCACAAATGTAAATGCTCTAATACATAACATAAGTAATACGCAAAGAAAGCAAACAAAGGATAATCCATATATAATTACCGCTTCCGGAAATCTGCAAGGCGAAGGAAAAATTAATATTAAATTGAATTATCCGCTTTTATCGGAACAGCTTAATTTTAATTATAAAGGTTCATTAGGAGAGATGGATGCTAAGCTGTTTAATTCTCATCTGGAAGTTGAAGATAAAACACACATAGAATCAGGTAAAATAGTCCAGGCAACTTTTAGTTCTGAGGTCAGAAACGGAATTGCTTTTGTAAATATTATTCCTATTTATAATAATCTTAAATTAAAAATACTTGATGAGGAGAGTACAGAAATGAGAGGGCTTGCAACGTTATTAATAAATGCAAAAATAAGAGAATCTAATCCTGACGAAGAAGGAAAAATTAAAAGCGCTAATATTAACTATAAAAGAAAACCAAGTGATACTTTTTTGGATGTAATCTTGCTTGCTTTGCTAAAAGGACTTGGTGAAGTGGGATTCTGATTATTATTTCCTTCTTTATAATCTATATTATTTGTAATTTTTCTTCAGGTAATCAGGCATCTATAAAACTAAAACCAAGTGGAGAAATTATTTAATGAGAATTATTTTCTTATTAATCCTTGCTGCATCTTTATCTTTTTCTTCCTGCATGAAAGAAACAAAAGAACCGAAAGAAACAAAAAGAATACTAACTGATGAAGAGTTACACGCTAAAGCAGATTCTCTTGCAAAATATATTATTATCGTTGATAGTCATATAGACGTTCCTTACAGATTAGGAGAAAAATGGGAAGATATTTCCCAAAGAACAATAAACGGTGATTTTGATTACCCGCGTGCAAAACGCGGAGGACTTAAGACAGCTTTTATGTCCATTTATGTTCCTCCCAAATATGAAGGAACCGGTAAATCGAAAAAAGTTGCCGATAACATTATTTCATTAGTTGAAGATATTGCAAATAAACACCCGAATAAATTTGCTTTGGCTTATTCAGTTGCCGATGTAACAAAACAGTTTAATGCAGGTGTTATTTCTTTTGCTTTGGGAATGGAGAATGGTTCTCCTATTGAAGGCAAGCTTGAAAACCTTAAACATTTTTACAATAAAGGAATAAGATATATCACTCTTGCTCATTCTAAAAATAATCATATTTGTGATTCATCTTACGAAACAAAGAAAAAGTGGAATGGCTTAAGTCCTTTTGGTGAACAGGTGGTAAAAGAGATGAACAGTCTCGGAATTATGGTTGATGTTTCGCATATCTCCGATAGTGCTTTTTATGATGTTATAAATCTATCTAAGGCGCCTGTGATTGCTTCGCATTCAGCCTGCAGGCATTTTACTCCCGGCTGGGAACGGAATATGTCTGATGAAATGATTAAAGCACTTGCAAAGAATGGTGGTGTTATCCAGATAAATTTTGGTTCTTCATTTTTGATTGATAAGATCAGGAAAAAAGAGGAGCGAAACGATAGTTATGTTAGAAATTATATTAAAGATAATGATTTGATTTCTGAAGAAGCCAACGAATTCAGAAGAGAGTTTTTGAAAGAAAATCATCCCGGCTATGCCGATGTTAAAGATGTTGTTGCTCATATTGATCATGTAGTTAAGTTAGTTGGAATAGATTATGTTGGACTTGGGTCTGATTTTGAAGGAGTCGGCGATTCCTTACCTGAAGGATTAAAAGATGTTTCCCAATATCCTAACCTGATTTATGAATTACTTAAAGCAGGATATTCAGACGAAGATATTAAAAAGATTTGTTCTGGAAATCTTTTAAAAGTCTGGTCAGCAGTTGAGCAGTTTGCTAAGAATTCAACACAAAACTAATTATAATTTCATTCTAAAAATTTTAAAAAGATGATTTTGTTATAATCTTCTTTTAAATTTGCCGCTGTCAATATTTTTATACCTGTTTATTCCTTAGAGGTAATACTTGAACAAATTATCTGAGTTAATCTCATCAATAGAAGAGAGCAGGACGGTTGCGATATCCTCCCTGGCTAAAAGATTAAAAGCCGAAGGGAAAAACGTTTTAAATTTCAGTGCGGGCGAACCTGATTTTAATACTCCTGATTTTATTAAAGAAGCAGCTATCAAAGCAATTCAAAATAACTTTACTACTTATACCCCCAATGAAGGATATCCGGATCTTTTAAAAGCCATAATAAAAAAATTCAAAGATGATAATGGTCTTGATTTCAAACCGGAAAATATACTTGTATCAAATGGAGTAAAGCACTCTTTATATAATGTTTTAATGGCTATTTGCAATCCGGGAGATGAAATTATTTTTCAATCACCATACTGGGTAAGTTACCCTGAAATGACTAAACTCGTTAAAGGTAATTCTGTGATAATAAATGCGGGCGTAGAGAAAAATTATAAAATAAGTGCAGAAGATCTTGAAAAAACTATAACACCCAGAACTAAGGTCTTCATTTTTAATACACCCTCAAATCCTACCGGTGCAGTTTATTCAAAAGATGAAATTCTGGCTTTTGCAGAAGTGCTTAAGGATAAAGAGATATACATTATTTCAGATGAAATATATGAGAAGATAATTTTTGATGGAGAAAAACATTTTTGTATAGGAACAATAGAACATCTTAAAGAGAAAACCATAACCGTAAATGGTGTAAGCAAAGCCTATGCTATGACCGGCTGGAGAATTGGTTATGCAGGTGGACCAAAAGAAATTATAAAGCTTGCAAGAAATCTTCAGAGCCACTCTACTTCAAATGCCTGCTCAATTTCCCAGGCTGCATCTTATGCTGCATTATCCCAGCCTACAGATGAAATTGATAAAATGGTTAAAGAGTTCAGACAGAGAAGAGATTTTATAGTTGCTGAATTAAATAAAATTAAGGGAATAAAATGTCCTTTACCAAAAGGAGCATTTTATGTCTTTTATGATGTCAGTTCTTACTACGGAAAACAAGCTAATGGATTTGAAATAAAAGATTCAACAAGCTTTTGTAATTATCTTCTCAATGAACAAAATGTTGGTTTAGTTCCGGGAATTGCTTTTGGTAATGATAATTGCGTTCGTATGTCTTATGCCTGCTCTCAATCCCAGATAGAAGAAGGATTGGAAAGAATTAATAAAACCCTGGTAAAGTTTCATTAATTTTTTATTACCATCATTAAAGATCTCTGTAGCTCATCAACGGGTACTTTTTCTCCTGTCCACAATTCAAATGATTTTGCTGCCTGGTGTACAAGCATTTTAACTCCATCAAGAACAATTGCCCCATTTGATGCAGCCAACTGTAATAATTTTGTTTCGGGAGGATTATAAACAAGATCAAAAACAAGCTGATCTTTCACAAAAGAATCACCCAAAGAAGTGATTACATCATCACTATACGGGAACATGCCAACAGATGTTGCATTAACAATTAATTTGCTGTCTTTAAAAACTTTAACAAGATCGGGAGGAAATAATTCACGCGTTTTGATTGAAGTATATTTCATCTTTGCGCTGAAATAATTTTTCAGAGCTTCTGCTCTTTGTTCTGTTCTGTTGATAATAAAAATTTTCTTTGGTTTAAAATGCCTTATCAAAGCATAAATAACAGCACGCGCTCCACCGCCTGCTCCCACAATACAAACATCTTTCCCGCTTATGTCATTTTTATACGGCATTAAAGCAGCAAGCACTCCATCAACATCGGTATTGTATCCATTTAGTTTACCCATTTCATTAACCACTGTATTAACAGAACCGATAATAGATGCTTCTTCAGATACATTATTTAAAAACTGTATTATATTTTCTTTGTGGGGAATTGTTACATTAAAACCTTTAATGTTTAAAGCAATCATCCCCCGCAAAGCATTTCTCAAATTAGCCGAAGGAACATCGAAAGGGAGATAAATATAATCCAGGTTTTTCATCTGAAGAGCAACATTATGAATATAAGGAGAGTAAGTTTGCTTTATAGGATGACCAAGTAAGCCGAGCAATTTAGTATTTAAATGAAAAGTATCTTTCATATTTTTATAATAGAGAAATCTTCTTAATGTAATCTCAACTGAATAAAAATTCTGAAGCCCGGGTGAGAGAAATTAAAAATTAAATTTCCCCCAGCAGCTTCTTAAATAATTTTGATGATTTAATTTCAGGATATTCTTTTGCAAATTCATTACGCATTGAAGGATTTATTTTAAATGCTGCTTTCAGGCAATCAACTGCTTCCTGTGTCCTGCTTAGAATAAAATTAATTTTTGCTTTACCGTAATATGATGAAGCATCGGA
>JAUSIA010000153.1 GCA_030648225.1 Ignavibacteria bacterium
CCTGACCATAATGGATAAACATTGTGGCAGGATGAAGGGAAAGATTATGCACAGGTTTTATAACCGGATTATGCCATCCGTTCTTAACATCATAATCCATTTCAAACATATGATCTGTAAATACTAATCCGAAACCAAGATTATCCGGCAAAGTGATTTTACCTGAGCTTTCTTTTAATTGATATTTAATTTTTTCCATAAACTTTTCCTTATGAGATTAAGGGTGAATATTAATCTTTTATAGTATCTTTCTTTATATTTTCATGAAATATCAATAAATATTCCAAGTTATCTTAAACTCAATATAAGATAATAATTTAAAATTTAACAGCAGAGTTTTATGGCATTAATATTCAAAAAACTTGATCTTGCAATTACTTTTTCACCTACAGGAAAAGCTCTCTTAAAAGAAACAAAAAGGTTAAGTGAAGTTTCGGCTCTGAGCTCATTTTAATCCATGTTGGGGACAAAACGTCAGAAAATGAGAAACTTTTGAATGAAGTTATAGAAAACTCAGGGATAATTTCTGAAAATGTTGAAGTAATCTGGACAAATAGTGATCCTGCAAGTGCAATACTTAATACCAGTAAAAAAGCAGGTGTTGATTTTTTAATTAAGTAAAAAGCATCCATAAAAGGTAATCAAGAATAAGAATTAGAGCAGCAGATAATACGAATGATCTTATTGTTGCAAGCCCAACTCCCTCTGCACCTCCCTGAGTTCTGAAACCGATATGACATCCAAGTAAAGAAGTAACACCACCAAAGAAAATTGTTTTAACCAATCCTCCCAAAAAATCCGGGAACTCAAAAAATCTTTTAACGGAATTAAAATAAACCGCAAAGGAAACTCCCATAAAATAATTGGATACAATGTATGATCCGAACACAGCAATTGTGTTTGCAAATGTTACAAGTATAGGCATCATTATAATTGCAGCAAGAAACCTTGGCATTGCAAGATATCTCACAGGATTAATTGCCATTGTCTCAAGAGCATCAATCTGTTCAGTTACCTTCATAGTTCCAAGCTCGGCAGCAATTGAAGCTCCAATGCGGCCTGCAATTACAATTCCTGTTAATACAGGACCAAGCTCTGTTATAATTGCTCTGCTTGTTGCTGCGCCTAAAAAAGATAAAGGAGCAATTCCTTTTAATTGGTAAGCTGCCTGCCATGCTGAAACCGCACCGGTAAATACAGCAATTATTAATACAAGCGGGAGTGAGTTAACACCGATATGTTCCATCTGGAAAAGAATTAGCTTTCTGCTGCGGGGTATCCATGTAAAACTTTTAATTATTCCAAACAAAAGAGTTGAAACCTGACCAAACTCCTGTGTAAAGTTTAATGTAGTCTTCCCTATTTTCTGAAAAAGTTTAGCAAACATCGGATATATTTTCAAACATCATTTTCAATTTATTAAAAATTTCCATGAGTTCTAAAGATTGAGGGATATAATGGTATAAGGGATAGAAGGTATAGGAAATCATTTTCACCCTGCATACATTTATTCCTTATACCATATAATTCACACTATGAGATTATTTTTATTTTGCGACATCAATATGAGACACAAAATTCTAAACTATTTGATAATCTTTTATGCAGAGAAATTCGTATATAAAATATTGAGATAAAGATTTATTTTTAATCTTTAATTGAATTTTTTCTTACCAGGTTCATATTAAAAATCAGAAACAATTAGCACTATTATTGATATTACAACTGCAACTAAGGGCTTTTTAGAAAAACCATATGAATAATTTTTCCGGTATTCGGGGAAGAGAAACACAGATATCAAAAATACTTGAAGAGATTCCATTAGGCATTATCTCCTTTAATGCTGAGGGTATAATAGACTTTGTGAATCCTGCATTTTCAAAGATGGGGATACTCTATCGTTTAAAAATTTCCGCCCTGACAGGTTCAAACATTTTTGAAAAAGAAATTATCCCGGGCGTTTCTCTCGTTGAAGAAATGAATGAACTGAAAAAAGGTTTTCCTTTTGAAAAAGAAATTAAAAATCTGAAAATTGCTGATGGCTCTGAAATAAGTGTAATTGTTAAATGCTCGCCTTTTTATGAGAATGATCAATTTGCCGGTGGTATTCTTGTACTTGAAGATTTGAAGGTAATCTCAGAAGCAAGAGAAGAAGATCTTCTTAAGATTGAATCATTTAAAAAAGTAACTAATGAAATTGCCGATCTCTTTTTTGTTGTTGATAGCGAAGGAGTTATAAAATATTCCGCCGGGAATAAGCTGCCTTTAATATCTTTTAATGATCCCAAAAGCATAAACATCCGCGAGTTAATTCCAAACCTTCCTGATGATTTTAAAAATATTCTTGCTGATGTTCAAACAAAAGGAGATGAAAAAAGAATTATACTCAAACTGGGAATAAGTAATGAGCCTTCTTATTATGAATGTCTTATAAATCCCTTATTTGCAAAGCAGCAATCAAAATTTTTAACCTGCACATTCCTTAATATTTCTGATAAGATTAAATCTGAAAATTTAAAGGAACGGCTAGGCCTTTTTGAAACAGTTGCAGATGTTACTTCAGATGGAATAATTGGAGTTAATGCCGAAGGAATAATTACTCTGTGGTC
>JAUSIA010000154.1 GCA_030648225.1 Ignavibacteria bacterium
GCTGACCAGGCAGGCATTGATTCTTTATTATTAGAACTTGACGGTACAAAGAACAAAAGAAACCTTGGTGCAAATGCTACACTTGGAGTTTCGCTTGCTTGTGCAAAAGCAGTTGCTGAAACTTTGGGAATTCCTCTTTACCGTTACATTGGAGGAGTTAATGCTAAAACTTTGCCTGTCCCAATGATGAATATTCTTAACGGCGGAAAACATGCTGATAATAATGTGGACTTCCAGGAATTTATGATCATGCCTGTCGGCGCTCCTAACTTTGCAGAAGCTTTAAGAATGGGTGCTGAAACTTTTCATGCTTTAAAATCTGTTTTAAGTAAGAAGGGATACAATACTGCTGTTGGAGATGAAGGTGGTTTCGCACCAAATCTGAAATCCAATGACGAGGCAATTGAAGTTATTCTTGAAGCAATTAATAAAGCCGGATATAAAGTCGGCAGTGAGATTGCACTTGCTCTTGATGTTGCATCGAGTGAAATGTTTCAGAAAGAAAATAAAAAATATCAATTCTTTAAATCAACAAAGGAAGAAAAGACTTCAGAACAAATGATTGAGTTTTACTCAAGCTGGGTAAAACAATTTCCAATAGTTTCCATCGAAGATGGACTTGATGAAAATGATTGGGACGGATGGCTTAATCTTACAGATTCTATCGGTGGCAAAATCCAGCTTGTTGGAGATGATTTGTTCGTAACAAATACAGAAAGACTTGCAGAAGGAATTGAGAAAGGGATCGCAAACTCAATCCTTATTAAGGTAAACCAAATTGGTACCTTAACCGAAACTCTTGATGCAATTGAGATGGCAAAGAAAGCCGGCTATACAAATGTAATCAGCCACCGCTCTGGTGAAACTGAAGATACAACCATTGCAGATATTGCCGTTGCTACTAATGCAGGACAGATAAAAACCGGCTCACTCTCAAGAACAGACAGAATAGCAAAATATAACCAGCTTTTAAGGATTGAAGAAGAACTGAACTCCATAGCGATTTTCCCGGGTATCTCTGCAATTAATTTTAATAGTTGATTTATTAGCTTACACTATATAAAAGTTTTATTCACGAGAGGCTGTCTCAAAACTGTCATTCCGAATATATTTCGGAATCTCTGGTTTGTTTTTAAGAGAAATTGAGAAATTGAAAAAATTCAACTTGACAAAATTAGGCTTTTGAGCCAGGCTTTTGTTTTAACATAATCGTCTCGAGTAATATTGAGTAAAGATTGAATTATATCGGTGAGATAAGTGCGCTTGCAACAGCTTTCTGCTGGGCAGTAACTTCCTATGCTTTTACAAATGTTACCAGGAAAGTAGGAGCTCTGCAGGTTAACATTGATCGAATGAGTCTTGCCAGCATTATTCTTTTTTTAATTATTGCAATCTTTAGCATAAACCTGAATTTAAATTTTAACCAGGTCTCAAATCTTATCATCAGTGCAATACTTGGTTTGGTATTGGGCGATTCGTTTCTCTTTAAATCTTTTCAGCTCATAGGTGCAAGGCTTGGTATCCTTATAATGGCACTTGTTCCAGTGTTCAGTACAATCCTTGCTTTTTTCTTTTTAAATGAAATTATTTCTTTCCCTGGAATGGTTGGAATGCTGGTTACAATAACGGGTATTGTAATTGTTGTTCTTGAAAAAAAGCGAAGCTCTGATAATAATATTTCATTAGACAAAACCGGAATATTTTATGGAATGATCGGAGCTCTCGGTCAGGCAAGCGGATTAATATTTGCAAAGTTTGCCTTTCAGGCAGGTGAACTTAATGGATTTACAGCAAGTTTTATCAGGTTATTTTCTGCTTCAGTTATCATTCTTCCTTTAGCGGTAATCTTTCGCAGATATAAAAATCCATATCGCTTGTATTCAGGAAATGGTAATACAATAAAAATTATGTTGATAGGAACTGTTTTTGGTCCTGTGGCCGGAATTACTTTGAGTCTTGTTGCAATTGAATATGCAAAACTTGGAATTGCTTCCACTTTAATGGCAACGATGCCGATAATAATGCTGCCAATATCAAAATTTTATTTTAAAGAAGAACTTGGCTGGAAAGCGTTACTTGGTGCTTTTATAGCTGTGGCAGGTACTGCCATAATATTCCTGAGATGATTTCAATTCTCTTTCAGAATCTTTTCATAAACCTGGTAGGTATGTTCATCAAAACAAACAAAAATTACCTTTTCAACTGAAGGATTATTCTCAAGAAAATCTTTCACTTCCTTAACTGCAATCTTTGATGCTCTCTCAACAGGAAACCTGTAAACACCAGTACTAATTGATGGGAAAGCAATTGTCTTTATATTATTTTCAACTGCGAGCTTCAAAGAATTCCTGTAACAATTTGCCAAAAATTCATCTTCATTCCTTCCTCCTCCATTCCAAACAGGACCAACAGTATGAATAATATATTTTGCGGGTAAATTATATCCTGAAGAAATTTTTGCTCCACCCGTTTGGCAGCCGCCAAGCTTTTTATTATACTCAAGCAATTCAGGCCCTGCTGCACGATGAATTACTCCATCAACACCACCGCCTCCCAGCAGGGAAGTATTTGCTGCATTAACAATTGCATCAACTTTTAATTTTGTTATATCGCCTTTGTGTAACTCTATTTTAGATTTCATAATTAATTAAATACATATTACTTAATTGAAGCTACGCAGATTATATTTTTAAAATAGCCCCGACATTTATGTCGGGGAACAAATTAACCAAAACATCTTAGGCTTTAGCCCAAATTTGTCTAAAATTGTGGCTAAAGCCAATAGATGCTGAGCCATCACACCACGACCTGAAGGTCGTGGCAATTCATAATAAGTCTTTGCGTAGCTTAATTTTTTTCTTTTAATTCATTCCGGGGCTTGACCCGGACTCTTGTTTTTGTAAATCCGTTTTGTTCTTTTATTTTTCAACTTAATAAAATTTTTTATGAATATTTATGTTAAACGATAAAATAGAAATTATAATTAAACAAGTTAATCCAACTTCCCAAAAAGCACTTACTCTTACCATGAAACTTTTTAATGAACTTGAGTTGATATATGGCAAAGGGAAGATAGAAGATTTTACAAGTGAAAAAGGGGAGTTTATTTATTTCATTCTTGTTTATCATAATTTTGAAACTATTGGCTGCGGAGCTTTAAAACACTTTGGCAAAGAAACAGCAGAAATCAAAAGAATGTATGTGAATAAAGAGTTTAGAGGAAGAGGTATTTCCAAACTAATCTTAACTAATCTTGAAGAAACAGCTAAAGAAAAAAAATATAAAAGAATTGTGCTTGAAACCGGAATAAGACAACCTGAAGCTGTACACCTTTATGAAAAATATGGATATAAAAGAATGAATTGTTATGGCAGGTATACTAATGATCCTGAAAGCATTTGCTTTCAGAAATATGTGTAAATGGTGAATTCATAGCTTTTTTAAAAGATTTTGTTAGAAAGAATTAGGTAAATCCAAATATAATTCATAATTTTACATACCCGGCATTAGGCCGGATTTTTTATCTTATTATTTTTTAGAGGTTCTTAAGTGAGTACTAAATTATTTGTGGGGTCTCTCCCATGGTCTGTAGATGACAAAACATTACAATCTGCTTTTGAGGAACACGGTACAGTTGTTTCAGCAAAAGTTGTAAAGGATCGTGATACCGGCAGATCCAGAGGTTTTGGTTTTGTCGAAATGGAGAATTCTACAGATGCCAAAAATGCAATTGCTGCATTAAATAACACGGAATTAAAAGGCAGAAATATCATAGTTAATGAAGCCAAACCCCGCGACTAGTATTTTCCTATATTGATTTCCGAAAAGAGGCGTCATATAGACGCCTTTATTGTTTTAAAAGCGTATGCTGCTATTGAAATCTTTCATCAAATACTTTTGAAATAACCTTAAGTTTATCACAACCTTTTGATAATGTAAAAATCATAGAATATCTATTGACTATATACCATTTGCAGATTATTTTCCATCTCAGTTAATACTGTCCTGCTTTTCATACCTTTTCACGTTCGTGGTTAGATTTTAATAAAAGATTTCAGCGGGAGAAAAAAATTATAAAGGAGGCTTATATGAAAGTCTTTTTTAAACCTTTCCAATCAGGATTTATTTCTACAGGTTGAATGCAGTTCA
>JAUSIA010000019.1 GCA_030648225.1 Ignavibacteria bacterium
ATTTTTTTACTTAGATAAAAATATGAAAAAGAAACTCTTTATTGAAATGCCTATCTCACTATTGCAAGCTTTTGGGTAACATCCTGATTTTTACCATCTTTACTTACAAGTACCTTATAAAAGTAAACACCATTTGCAACCTGGTTTTTATCATCATCCTTTCCATCCCAGAAAATGGTATTAAAATCATAATCCAATTCAGAAGATGTTTTCTTTATCTCTTTGATTAATCTTCCTGCGACGGTATATATTTTTATTTTTAGTTCATCAGGAATTTGTGTCAGCTTAAATGTAAAATACGTTTCTCCGGAAGATGGGTTTGGATAATTATAAACATTAAGTATTTCAGTTTCTTCATTAACAATAAAGTATTTTTCTATACCTGAAGAATCAACAACAATACCGGCTGCATTTTTTGCAATCACTCTGAGCGAATATTCACCCGTTGATAATTGCGGTTTATATATTACAATCATTTTAGGATTAGATGAACTAAACTGATATGATATTTGTGGATTGTTAGCAAAATAAATCTCTTCCTCATTAAGGAAAAGAGTAATGGATGAAGTATCATTTACAGGAAGAAGCGATGGATCAAAAAGCTCAATTTTAATTTCAGGGTTTGCAGATATATAATCTCCGTCAAGAATATCAACTCCATCAAATGTAATGTTAATTGAGGCAGTTGAAGTATCCGGTTTAACATAAAATGGGATTTGGTAGAAGTTGTTGTCTTCAAAAATCTCAGTTACTTTGTTCTCAGAATCAACTGTAATTATGAAATTGTTATTTCCCAGGTAATCCGACGTATTTAATTGGACTTCAAAGAATTTTTTACTTAATGAATCAAGTTTATCCACAAGAATATTTGAAACAACTTCTCTTTCATTATTCGATTTCAAAACTTCAACTAATACTTTAAAACTATCTGCAGGAGTTTCACTTGCATTGTAAACTCCGAAATTAAGCTTTACATCTTCACCAATCAGAAGCGAATCTGAACTAACATTAACTACCTGGTAATTTATTGCAAGCTCAGGTGGAACTTTGTAGTTAATCCCTAATGAAGTAATTGAGGGAGATTCAAAAAACTCATTAGCATTTAACTTTGCAAAAATTTTCAGAGAAGAATAAATTGAAGCATCAATATTATTAAGAGAGGAAATATTATTTGAAAAATTCAAAGCATCTAAAGTATCGATATCGCCATTAACTTTGATACCTAATGGTAGATATTCAATTGAAGAACCAGGAGGAAGTGAATCATTTTTTTCAATATTAATCCATTCATAAGATTTTTCTGCTGCAGGAAATACAATATAGCCGCTATCATTATTAACTACATTTGAAGCAGAAATTTCTGCTGGACCAGAACCGTCCTTCTTAAAAGATTCAGGCACACTTCCCTGGGGTGCACCTTTTTTTCCAATTATACACCAGGAATCTCTATATCTCACACTATCAATATATAAGCTGCCGTAATTTTCAATTGCCATTCTAACAGGTGTACCCCCGCTAAATCCAAGTACAGATTGAACTCCATCATCGCAAATAGCCATCGCAAGCACTGTACCTTCCGGCAATGAATTAAGATATGTAATCATTGAATCTGCGGGGTTTGGATCTTCAATGACAAAGAAGCGAAAATTTTTTGGCTCAAGTGTAATAGTATCTATTTCAGCAGTTCCAATTCCCCAAAAATATGTATTTGCCAGGTACTCCTGCCCGTTATATATAAAAGAAGCATAAGCTCCGGCAGATGCACCTGCAGATGAAATTTCCAGAAGATTTTCGTTCGTTGTAAGTTTCCAGGACATAGCAGAAGAATCAAATGCCGAATTATAATACTCCAGATTATTTTCGTTAAAAGATTCATCAATAAGCCATTCATAACCCGGTGAAATATTTTTGAAAGAATATGCTTCAGACCATTCCTGGTTTTCGTCGTTTAATTTTACTCTCCACCAATATCTTTCATTATTTGTCAGGGAATTTAATTTTATTGTTGTATAAACACTGTCCATACTTTTCAGAATATCAGAAGGATTTATAAAATCCCGGTTATCAGATATAGACAACTTAATTTCGTTTGCAGTATTATTCAGTACAACAGGATTTAAAACTCTGACACTATCTCTTGATGCTGTATAAAACTTTTCAACTTCAATTGGTCTTACCGAGGTGGAATAAACAGTAAAAGTATATAAAGCAGAATTATCTGTTTCATAAATCTCTTCGATAGAATTCAAAGTATCCAGACCAACTTCAATTTTGTGCTGCCCTATTCTTCCATCAATAGGAATATTTACAGTTAAAGTATCCCTGAAAAAAGGAGCAGGAATTTTTAATCCGGATTGATAGATTATTTCATCAAACCATTTACTGGTTACAGAAATTGTAAGAGAATCTTCCGGCACTCTGCCGGTATTAAGTATTTCAATTTTAACTGTTACGCTGTCTGTCATATCATTGGGGTTTTCACCAACGATTGCGAAAGAACTTTCATTTAAACTAAAATTCGGTTTCAATGGAGTCTTAAATCTGATTATAGGATCTCCAAAAAGAAGATTACAATAATTGAATACTTTATTTACATCTGTAAAACCGCTTTCATTAAACTGCTGCATTTTAGCAAGAAGGTGCGCTTCTCCGACCGATGAAGCGGTGTCTCCGCCAGAGGCGGATCCGTCTTTGGCGGAAATTAAAAGTTTGCTGTAAAAAAGATCCGGGAAGCGAAGTGAAGTTGATAAATATCCCCAGCTTGTATTTCCAAGATAATTTATTGCCTGCCCGTTCGGATTTTCAAGTAAAAATAATTCACCAAAAGCATCAATATCAGGTTCAGCAAACTTCCCTGTTGAGCATCCAAAATCTGTAATAAGAGGATTCCTGTCCGGATAAGAATTCTTCAAATCTTCTGTTGATCTTATTCCATTATCCCAGGTCTGTGTTCCACTGTGCCCAATATATGAAATGAAAAGTCCGCCGTTATCAATTGCATCATTTACTTCAGCTAGCGAAAAAGGTCCGAAGTTTGTCGGTGGATTTACAGTTTTGTAAAAATGAATTCCTGAGCCACCAACAGGTTTTGGTCTTACAAGTTCAGTAAGTAAATCATCATTCGCACCTTTTATTTGAGCTAACTCAATCGGATCATTAATATCTCCCCCACTGAAGAACAAATAATTTTTATTCCATGAATCAAACTGTCGGTTTATATATGTCTGATGTTTTTGCAGATAAAAAAGTACTTCATCATTATTTCTTGCGGGAATTCTTCCGACAAACATTTGAGGAATATTTACATTCAAACTATCCCACATAACATACCAGGCATCACTTACTGGGTTGCCATAAGAAGGAACAAGATTTTTTCTAAT
>JAUSIA010000158.1 GCA_030648225.1 Ignavibacteria bacterium
TGAGATTTATGTGATTGATACTGATAATATGGTTGTTTCAAGAATTATTGATGTTGATGTTATTCCAAACGCAATTGAAAAGCCGCATAACGTGCAGTTAAGAGGAAACTATTATTATGTAACCCTTATATCTGCAGGACAGCTTTTAAAAATTGATGCTTCAACAAACCAGATTGTTGGAAGAGCAACCGGACTTGAATTCCCGGGTATGGTAATGATATCTCCTGATGGTAAAACAGCCTATGTTTCCAAATCTTCTACCGCTACCGGAACCTTTAGTATTATTTATGTTGTTGATACTGAAACTATGACAAGAAAAGCAAGTGAAATAAATCTTCCTGTTCCGGGTTTGCCTCATGCAATTTGGTTAACCAAAGATGGAAAAAAGTTATATGTGGCAAATATGAGCAGAGACAGAATTTCAATTGTTGATACTGACCTTAATGAAGTTGTTGATGATATTGTGCTTTCATCAGGTTCAGTGGTTGTTCACGAACCAATGCATATTTATCTTTCTCCCGATGATAAGTATCTCTATATAAATTGCAGAACCTCAAGTAAAATGCTGATAATTGATACTGAAACAAAGTTAGTTGTACAGGAACTCGATATTCAACATCATCCAATGCAGGCGGCTGTTTCTTCAGATGGAAATAAAATTTATGTCGTATCGCACCATGAACCGGTTATAACCATAGTTGAAAAGACAGGAACAACCTGGACAAAAAGAGAAATTGAAAATCTTGATGCCTTTCATCATTTATATGGTGCAGATCTTTCTGCTGATGGAAGATATCTTTATGTAACCTGTTCAAATGCTGAAAATCATTTTACACCCCCATATCAAATTCCCAGTAAAGTAAGACCTTCTTTGCTTTGCATTTTTGATACCAAAACTGAAGAATTAGTTAAGGTTCTTGATATTGGTTCCTATTCAACGGGAGTTGCTGCAAGGCAGAATTGAGCCGATGATAATCGGGTTCAAGAGCAAGTTCAAGAAGTGCTAAAAAAATGAAAAATTGATTTTAGTAATCTTTAAATATTAGCGACTAAATAACGGGGCTGTTATTCGAATTCTTTTCTATTATTTCCTGTGCAAGATTAAGATAAGCTAATGAGCCTTTTGCTTTTGCATTAAAAAGTATGGAAGGTTTGCCAAAAAATTCTGATTCAGTTATTGCTATATTTTTGGGGATGATGGTTTTGAAAATATATTCTCCATAATTCTTAAACAGCTCTTCATTTGTCATATTCTGAGCTTTGGTATTCGATTCATACATTGTAAGAAGAATACCTTCAATCTTTAATTTTGCATTAACTGTATTCCTGACTGAGCTAATATAACTTACCATTCTCTTTAAGGCTGCTATGGAAAACTTTCCGGCTTTAACAGGAATCAAAATGGAACTTGCCGCAGCAAGTGCTATTGAGGTTAAACCTTTTATGTAATGGGGACAATCAATAATTATGTATTCATACTTATTCAGTTCCTCCATGGAAAGAATATTGCTGAACAGGTAAGTATTTCTTGTTAATCTTTCCAATCTTTCTTCAACATCATCAGTAGAAACATTAGAGGGAATAAAATCTAAGTTCGGCAGATCAGTATTATGAATTACCTGTGTTATAGATTTTGCATAGCTGAATACTTTAAACATATCCCCCTGGATCATATCCGGAGTAAAACCCATATAAATTGTGCAGGAACCTGAAGGATCAAAATCAATAAGGAGTGTTTTCTTTTCTGCAACAGCAAGACTGGCAGCCAGGTTAACAGCAGTAGTAGTTTTTCCCACTCCCCCTTTCGGAACAGCAACAGTAATTATTTTTTTCATTCTATATAAAACTTAAAGAGGATAACTATTGTTGCCCGCAAAATTATAGATATTTCTTTCATAATGAAATTACTATTATTCAAAATATTTTTAGAAACATAAATTTATTTAGAAAAAATAAAGGAGTTATTTTTAAGTTATTTTCGAACTCATCCCTACCCTTCTCTTGCCAAGAGAAGGGTTTGTATTTTCATCATGACTTTACATTAAAATTTTTGCCAGAATAAATTATTTTTCGATTTATTGATAATAAGTCTCTCTCTTTTTAAGAGAGAGATTAAGAGTGAGTTCTGATTTATTCTGAACAAATATGAATATTTTTTATGCAGTTAAAAATTGGTTAAGAATAACCGTAAAAGTTGTACCTTCACCCTTTTTACTATTTACTTTAATATCGGCATTATTCAGTTCAATATATTTTTTAGTCAGAGCAAGTCCCAAACCATTACCTTCAAACTTACGTGAATATCCATCCTCTTCCTGGGAAAAAGGTTTAAATAAATTTGGCATGTACTCCTGTGAAATTCCGATTCCTGTATCTTTAACATCAACATTAATTTTACCATTACCGTTACTGTAGATTTTAACCTCAACTTTTCCATGTTCAGTGTATTTTATAGCATTATCAATTAAGTTCTGGAAAGTTTGTGCAAGAGTATATTCATCGCCAAGGATAAAAGATTCAACATTTCCCGGATCAAAATTAAGCTGGAGATCTTTTTCTTTTGCAAGTGAATTGAATTCATAAATTAACTTAAAGAGAAGATCTTTGAGATCAATTTTTTCCAGATTAATATTAAAGTTACCTGTCTGGATTAATGACA
>JAUSIA010000165.1 GCA_030648225.1 Ignavibacteria bacterium
GTGACTGTTTAAAATAATCTGAATCAATAAATGAAAAGCAAAATCTTTATTACATTCTTTTTACTTTCCGTCTTTGCATTTCCAAATGAACCTATTAAAATTATTTCATCTGATTTCAGATCAATTCTTATTGAATTCAATCCTTCATATTTTGAAACTAAAGAACAAATAATTAATAACCAGAAGTTTTTTAATATCGGATTTGCTTTCGGTTATTCACAGTCGGATAAATGGGGTGAGCCTGCGGTACAGGAATATAATTTCAATGTTGGTGTTCCTTCAGAAACCGGGAATACCATTGAAGTATTAAATTCAATTTATACGGAGCTTGATGGAAAGATAATTCCAATACCCAGGCTTGTTAAAGATGGAAAACTTGATCGTTTTGAGTATGAGCTTAATGAAAATTATTATAACTATATCTCTCCGGAAGACCTGGCAGCTTTTGGTGAGTTTGGAATCATAAGAGATGTTAAAACACAAAGGATAAGAATTCTCCCCGTTAAGTTTGATCCTGCCTCAGGTAAAATAAAACTATATACTAAAATTATTTTCAGAATTAATTTTGCTCTTTCTACTGTTGTTTCAAATGGACAAAAGGATGATCTTGTTTCAGGTGCAATAGTTAACTATAACGTTGCACAGTTTTGGAAAGAGGATAATAAAAGAATCTTTAAAGGAAATTCGCCAATCAATAGTGTTCTGGCTCAGGGTACGTGGGTAAGATTTGAAGCAGCACAGGAAGGTTTTTATAAAATTACCAGATCAATGCTAAGCTCATATGGAATAGATGCAGCTACTGTTGATCCACGGACAATAAAAATTTATAATAATGGAGGAAAGATGCTGCCAGAAAATGCGGGTTTACCTCGCCCGTTTGATCTTGTTGAAAATGCAATCTGGGTGATTGGTGAAGAGGATGGCAGGTTTGATGAAAATGATTATATTTTTTTCTATGGAAGAGGCAACAGCTTTTGGGATTACGATACTACTTCTGGACTAATTCAAAGATATTTCCATTTATATTCAAAGGAAAATTTTTACTGGATAACTTCAGGTGGTGCAAGTGGAAAAAGAATTCAGGAAAAACAGGGATTAAATATAACTCCAGGTTATATTCAAACTTCAACTTTAGCTTTTGCTGACTGGGATGTTGATAAAATTAATTTAGGACAGACAGGAAGATTATTTGCCGGTGATGATTTCTCACAGTCAGTTACATCAAGAACATATATGAATAAACTGGATTATAGGATTGATGCAATTCCTATTAATTATAGGTTCAGGTTCATCAATGCTTCCTCAGGTTCATTACCTTTTAAGTTATATGAAAACTCAAATCCTAATCCGATTTATTCTGTATCAATGGCAGGTTATGGAACAGACTCATATTCGGCTGGAAAACCCATTACACCCTCTGTTTCATTAAATGATTCTTTACAGGATAACCGGAGCGTTCTTAAATTTGAAATTGTGCCAACTTCTGTTACATCTGTAGGATATCTTGATTACTTTGAAATCAGGTATCAGAAAGAACTTAAACCAGCAAATAATTATTTACTCTTTTTCTCTTACGATACAGCAGCAGTAATAGAATATCAGCTAAGTGATTTACCACTGCCCACAGAAAAATTCAAAGTGTTCGATATTACAGATCATTCAAATGTAAAATACATAACTGCACCCATAATGCAGAGCGGTAGTCAGTACAATTTCCAGATCGCAGAAACCGAAGGGTATATTTCTAAATATTTGTTTGTTGGAAATGATGATTATAAAACACCTTCCAATCCTGTTCAGGTCAGCAACTCTAATTTAAGAGGAATAACTGATGGGGCAAGGTTTATAATAATAACGCATAAAAATTTTATTGAAGCTGCAAACAGGTTAAAATCTTACAGGGAAAATGAATCAAAAGTTACTATATCAACAATTGTAGTTGATGTTCAGGAGGTCTTTAATGAATTCTCTTCTGGTGTTCTTGATGTTTCCGGGATAAGAGATTTTATAAAATATGCTTATGATAACTGGAATATTAAACCGGAATATGTTCTCTTTTTTGGTTCCGGGAATTACGATTATAAAAATATAGAAGGATATAATACTAATTTTGTCCCTACCTGGCAGACCGTAGAAAGCCTTAGCCTGCTAAATTCTTATACTACTGATGATTTTTATGTTAAGAAAGATCCCGGGAATGACCAATTTGTAGATTTTGCTTCAGGTAGAATTACAGTTAAGAATTTAACTGAAGCTCAGAAAGTTGTTGATAAAATTATTGACTATGAAAACAATAGCGATATAGGACTCTGGAGAAATCTTATTACTCTTGTTGCAGATGATGCTTATACATCAGTCTCATACGAAGGTACTCTTCATACCAATCAATCCGAAACTCTTTCAGGAAACATACCCGATTATTTTGATATAAATAAAATATATATGCAAACTTATCCTGTTGTATTAACAGGAAGCGGAAGAAGAATGCCCGAGGTAAATAAGGCAATTATTAATTCTGTTAACCAGGGAAATCTTATATTAAATTATATCGGGCATGGAAACCCTGAACTTTGGGCACATGAAGTTGTCTTTGACAGAAATATTTCTATTCCCCAATTTAAAAATCAAAACCGGTATTTCTTCTTAGTTGCTGCAACCTGCAGCTTTGGATATTTCGATATTCCTAATTTCAAAAGTGCATCCGAAGACATGTTGTTTTTAGAAAATGCAGGTTCAATAGCATCCTTAACTGCTTCGAGGTTGGTTTATTCAGATCCTAATGCACATTATTCTTATCGTTTCTATTCTGAACTGCTTACTCCCAGAGATTCAAATGGATTTTCTGTTACTCTGGGTAAAGCTAATTTGGTTACTAAGCAATCTTTTACGGATACTAATACGCAAAAATATTTTATCTTCGGAGATCCCACACTTCGATTGAATATTCCAAGATACCAGGCTAATATTGATTCGATTAATGGACAAGCAACGGCTCTGGCAGACATACAGCTTAAAGCACTTGGTAAAGTGAACTTAAATGGAATCATAAAAAAACCTGATAATTCTTTATGGGATAATTATAATGGCGAGGGTATTTTAAATGTTTTTGATTCTGAAAGGACTCAATTAATTCCTTTTGGTTCTCAGAATTATCCGGTTATAATTTCGGGTGGTGTAATTTTTAGAGGAAGGTTATCAATTACAAACGGAAAATTTAATGCTGAGTTTGTTGTACCAAAAGACATTTCTTATGAAAACAGAAAAGGCAAAATAGTTTTTTATTTTTACAGCAATAACGAGGATGGATTGGGATTTTCTGATAAAGTTATTGTTGGCGGCACTGATTCAACCGCTGTAAATGATGGATCAGGTCCTGAAATAGATATTTATTTTGATGACCCGGGTTATACCAGTTCTTATTTAATAAATCCTGATTCAAGATTAATTGTTAAACTTTTTGATGACACAGGAATAAACACAACAGGCACAGGTGTTGGACATCAGCTTGAAGGAATTTTAAATGATAATGAAGCTGCCCCAATTGATTTTTCAGGATTCTTCACCGGCGATCTTGATGCAGGCGGAAAATCGGGAGAAATAAATTATACCTTTGATGCTCTTGAAACAGGTGACTATAAGCTTGATGTTAAAGCGTGGGACGTATTCAATAATTTTTCCGCACAGACAGCTTATTTTTCTGTTGTAACCGGTGATGACCTTGTAGTTAGAGATGTTTATAATTATCCAAATCCATTTGCATCTAATACTACATTTACATTCCAGCAGAATCTTAATTCATCCTTAAATGTTGAAGTTAAAGTTTACACAATTGCCGGAAGATTAATAAAAGCCCTTAGGAAAGATAACGTTGCAGAAAAATTTGTTACTATTGATTGGGATGGCAGGGATGATGATGGTGATCCTCTTGCAAACGGCACTTATCTATACAAGCTGTTTGTTAAAACTACGGATGGTCAATATTCAAAAAATATTCTCGGTAAGCTTGCTGTGATCAGATAATGGATTTTTTTCTGTTTTTAAAAGTATATTTTTATATTTGAAATCTGCAAGCATTGAAAGAATTAAGAGTTTAAATAAATAAGATTATTAAATATCGGAGGAAAGATAATATGAAAAACATTCTAAGGTTTCTGCTGGTCAGCGTGATGTTCACTGTACTCCCAATAGCTACTTATGCACAAGGTGAAGCCGCTGTTCCATTTCTTTTATTAGCCCCGGATTCAAGAGCCGGCGGTATAGGTGAATCAGGTTCAGGTTTGGCTGATAACTCTGCTGCTATTTTCTGGAACCCTGCAGGAATAGCTTTCCTGACTGGAACTGAATTAAGCATTACCCACAGCAACTGGCTGCCGCAATTTAACCTGGATCTCTTTTATGATTATCTCACTTACAGGCAGTACATGGAAGAACTGGATGGAAGTGTTACAGCAAGTATTACTTACATGAACTTTGGTGAGTTTGTTAGAACAGGAGAAGATAGCCCTGATCCTATCGGAACTTTCCGTTCTTTTGATGCTGCACTAACTCTTGGTTATGCTACAAAATTAAGTAATGATTGGGGTATCGGTATCAACTTCAGATTAATTCATTCAAGACTCTCCGACAAACCAACTGCTAATGAAGAAGGTAGAGGTGTTGCTACTTCTGTTAGTTTCGATTTAGCCGCAATGTGGCGTCCTGAAAAGTTTGTGCTTCCTCTTATTGATGAAGATATTGGTAATAGATTTTCAGTTGGAATAAATCTTAGCAATATTGGTCCAAAGATCTATTATATTGATCAGGCGCAGGCTGATCCTATTCCAACTAATTTCAGGTTTGGTTTTGCTTACAAGATAATTGATGAGGATTTTAATCAATTAATTTATACTCTCGATTTCAGTAAGCTGCTTGTCAGCAGAAAAGAAAAAACTGTCCCCAGTGGAGATACAACAAAAACAGTTTCAGAATCTAAAAGTTGGTATGAAGCAATATTCTATGCCTGGGGAGATGATCCAATTTCACAAGAATTGCGTGATATTGTTACCTCAATGGGACTTGAATACTGGTATGGCCAGCCGGGAGATTTCCTCTTTGCTTTAAGAGCCGGATATTTTTATGAAGACCCTTCTTTTGGCAACAGGAAGTTTATTACTTTCGGTGCAGGTATAAGATATGATATTTATGGATTTGATTTCAGTTATATAACGACTTCAGTATTTAAAGATGGAGAAAACCATCCTCTCTCGGATACTTTAAGATTTACAGTCTTAATTGGCTGGGGAGCAATTCCCGAAAGCACACGAGGCTTACCCAGAGGAATTTAAATCCTGATGTTTAAAAATATTTTT
>JAUSIA010000190.1 GCA_030648225.1 Ignavibacteria bacterium
ACTGAAATGCCTAACTCAGTTAAATTCAATCAGAACTATCCCGATATTACAAAATCCAATAAGCTTTATGAAAAAGCTGTTGAACTAATTCCTTGTGTTACACAAACACTTGCAAAAGGTCCTTCTCAACATATTAAAGGAATAGCTCCAAAATATTTGATTCGGGGAAAAGGTTCTCACGTTTGGGATGCCGATGGTAATGAATATCTTGATTACAATATGGCTATTGGTCCCATATCACTTGGTTACGCTTATGAAAAGGTTGATGAAGCAATTAAAGCTCAATTAAAAGATGGAATTACTTTTTCTCTTATGCATCCACTTGAAGTTGAAGTTGCTGAATTAATAAATGAAGTTATTCCAAATGCAGAATCTATAAGATACA
This sequence comes from Ignavibacteria bacterium, assembly GCA_030648225.1. GTDB lineage: Bacteria > Bacteroidota > Ignavibacteria > Ignavibacteriales > Ignavibacteriaceae > RBG-16-34-14. The sequence continues at coordinate 386 of JAUSIA010000190.1, forward strand.
GCAAGAGTGGTGCTGATGTTACTTCAGCAGCAATTAGAGTTGCAAGAGCTTTTACCGGAAGAGAAAAAGTTCTCTGCTGCGGTTATCATGGCTGGCACGATTGGTATATTTCTGTAACAGACAGGAATAAAGGAATTCCCGAAGCCGTAAAAGATTTAACCTTCACATTTAATTACAATGATATTCAATCAGTTATTGATTCAATAGATTCCGAAACTGCTTGTGTAATTCTTGAGCCGTTTGTGTTTGAAGAACCGAAAGATAATTTCCTCCAAAAGCTGAGAGAAGTTTGCGATGAGAATGGAACTCTCCTTATCTTCGATGAGATGTGGACAGGATTCAGAATTGCTTTAGGTGGTGCACAGGAATATTTTGGTGTGGATGCTGATCTTGCCTGCTTCTCTAAAGCTGTTGCCAATGGTATGCCTATCTCAATTCTTACCGGGAGAAAAGATATTATGCAGCTTTTTGAAAAAGATGTTTTTTTCTTTACAACATTTGGCGGTGAAGCCTTATCTCTTGCTGCTGCAAAGGCAACTATAAATGAGATAAGAGAAAAAAATGTTCCTGCTTATCTTGCTAAACAAGGAAAGAAATTAAAAGAAGGTTATAACAAGATTATAAAAGAACTTGGAATTGATTATTCAAAATGTACCGGCTATGATTGCAGATCAATCATCACTTTTGATCAGATTAAATCAGGTCAGAATCCTCTTGAGATGAAATCACTTGTACAGCAGGAAATGATAAAAAGAGGAATTCTCTGGAGCGGATTTCATAATATGAGTTTTTCTCACTCAGATGAAGATGTTGAATATACATTAAAAGTTTATCGTGATGTGTTACCAATTTTGAAAGAAGCAGTTGATAAACAAGATCTTAAAAGTTTTCTGAAAGGAGAACCTGTTGAACCCGTTTTCAGAAAGACGAGCAATTTTAATACAAAACCGAAATTAAAAGCCGAAGAAGTACATTAATGTTAATTAAAAATTTTAATAGCCCCGACATTTATGTCGGAGGTGAAATTAACAATTACAGTTCGGCTTTAGCCAAAAATTTTAATGAATCTGTGGCTAAAGCCACTGGTTTGGATGTTAGTATTTCACGCCCTAAAGGTTGTGGCTATTTTAAGATCATATCTTTTGGGGGAAAAAAAATTGAATAATGATCTCTTTTCTATTAAAGGAAAAGTTGCAGTAGTAACAGGTGCTTTAGGTTTATTAGGAAAAAATCATTGTACTGCTCTTTCTGATGCAGGAGCTAATATTGTTGCAGTTGATATAAATGAAAAAGATTGTAAGAAATTTGCTGAAAGCTTTTCAACTAAAAGTATTGGTGCTGGTTGTGATATTACTAATCCGAAATCTGTAGAAAAACTAAGAAATATTGTTATGAATGAATTTAATAAAATAGATATTCTTGTAAATAATGCAGCTATAAATGATATGTTTGAAAATCCATCTGCTGCCGCTGAACAATCAAAGTTTGAAAATTATCCTTTGGATCTCTGGCAAAAATCTCTGGATGTAAACTTAACAGGGACTTTTCTTTGTTCTCAAATTCTTGGAAGTGAAATGGCTAAAGCCGGAAAAGGAAGCATTATTAATATTGCATCAACTTATGGTATCGTTGCACCAAACCAATCAATCTATAAAAAAGAAGATGGTTCTCAAAGTTTTTATAAATCTGCATCTTATCCAGTTACCAAAGGTGCAATAATTTCTTTTACAAAATTTCTTGCTGCTTATTGGGGGAACAAAGGTGTCAGAGTTAATACTCTTTCCCCCGGAGGTGTTGAGAATAACCAGGAAGATTATTTTATAAATAATTATTCCGGATTAACTCCTTTAGGCAGAATGGCTAAACCAACAGACTATAAAGGAGCAATAGTTTTTCTTGCAAGTGATGCATCATCTTATATGACCGGAGCTAATCTTGTAGTTGACGGAGGATGGACAGCATGGTGATAGCATCTGAATTAAAAGAAAGAAATATTCATCTTGCTGATAAAGCAAGGAAGATAAAACTTATCCTTACAGATAGTGATGGAGTACTAACCGATACTGGTGTTTTTTATTCTGACCAGGGAGAGGTGATGAAACGTTTTTCTATCCGGGATGGAATGGGAGTAGAAAGATTACGAAACCTAATGAAGATTGAAACAGGAATTATCACTGGTGAATTATCCGGCTCTGTAAAGAAAAGAGCAGAAAAATTACAGATTAAAGAATTATATCTCGGTGCAAAAAATAAAGCTTCTCTTCTTAGTGAAATCCTAAATAAAAATAATCTTAAAGGGGAAAACATTGCTTTCATTGGTGATGATGTTAACGACATTGAACTGATGAAATTGGTAGGTTTAACAGCATCGCCTTCCGATGGAATGCTTGATGTAAGAAATAAAGTAGATTATGTGTGTGAAGAAAAAGGTGGTCACGGTGCTTTCAGAGAGTTTGCTGAATTAATAATTGCTTTACGTGTTGATTAATTGGGACTAACCCAATTTCTTTGAGAAATTGGGTTAGTAAGGAGTGGTTAGTTGGAGAACAAAAAAGAAAATTAATATTACTTTAAAAAGTTGTTGTTATATTAGAAGTGCTTAACTAAGAGAGAGGACAAATAAGTATGCAAGAAACTAATGTAACAAACATGCAGATTCCAACTGAAATCAAACCTGTAATTGAAGAAATTGTTGCCGCACATAATGAGAAAAGAATAAAGACTTTAAAATTCAGTAACCCAACTATCTGGCAAATCATTGATGAACCGGAACCGG
>JAUSIA010000206.1 GCA_030648225.1 Ignavibacteria bacterium
TCTGAAAAAATATTCTTTAATACAAACCAAACATTAGCAGGTCTTTCTGCCAATCTTCTCATATACCAGGGAAACCATGCTTTCCCATAGCTTATTAATGTTTTTACATTCACACCTTCGGTGGCAAGTTTAATTTGTTCCGATGTTTGAATTCCATAAAGAAGATGAAATTCCAATTTTTCATTAAAATTTAATTTAAAAGCAGTTTGCTTAATACGATTGATAATTTTCAAATCATGAGTACCGAATACTATTCTTCTTTTGGGATTCTGAGATTGTTGTAAAAGCATTTCTGCAATAGCCAGATAATTTTTATCCACATCGGCTTTTTTCTGAAAGGCAATCTCAGGAGGTTCTTTATAAGCTCCTTTAACAAGCCTTATTGATGAATCATCAACCAAATGTTTTTCAATATCATCCTTAGTACTGAATAAATACGCCTGGAGGCATAAACCAGTATTATTAAATTTTTTATGAACCTTATTGTAGAAATCTATTGTTATCTGCGTATAGCTGCTTCCCTCCATATCAATCCAGATAAAATTATTCAGCTCTTTAGCCTTTGCAGCAATTTCTTCAAAAAAGAAAATTGCTTTTTCAAAAGAGAGATCGAGCCCAAGCTGTGTAAGTTTAAGAGAAATTTCTGCATTCAGCTTTTCCTGTGAAATTCTTTTCAGAACTTCTATATAATGATCTTTAACAAATTCAGCCTCTGAAATATTTGTGAGGTTTTCCCCGAGATAAGTAAACACTGTACCAGGTTTTTGCTTCTGTAATTTTTTAGCCGCTTCAATTGCATCATCTAAATTTTCTCCGGGCATAAATCTTTTAACAGCTTTTCTAACGAAGTAAAAGTTGGGGAAATTTTTTCTTAAAGATTTATTATTTGAAGTCCAGAGAAATAAACTTCTGAATAAGCTCATAATAAATGATAAATTGATTTGCTTATTGAAATATGTGGAAGGATAGAGTTAGTTGCAACCCATCTTCATTTCATTACGATGGGCAAGTTTAGGTGCATAACAATTAGATAATTCCTCTTCGTTTTAACCACTAAATTTTTAGTCATACCTGTATAAATCATTCCATTTTCTGATTTAATGATATAGACAAACCCCATAATCAAACTTAAAATTATTGATAAAATAAATCTGTAAAAGAATTAGAAAAAAGTAAAAATATTGGATTGGCTTGCCAATCGTAGCGAAGCGTAGATTGGCGGAGAGGGAGGGATTCGAACCCTCGGTACCGGTTTACCCAGTACGACGGTTTAGCAAACCGTTGCCTTCAGCCACTCGGCCACCTCTCCAGGGTTGAGAATTGGTGATATTCGCTAAATGTTTGACGCAAATATAGGAATAATATTTTAATGAAAAATTAGTGATTATAAATTATTTTTTCTTTCTCAATTCATTTAAGCTCCACTGAAATTAATTATTGAGTACCCATACTTGTCTCTTATTCTTGTAACAGCCCTTAAAATTTTCTTTCGTTTTATTTCATAATCTTCAAACAAAAACTCCTGCTCTGAATATGGAGAGAAATTTGTGAGCCTTATTCCAATTAATCTTACAGCTACTCTTCTTGTGTGTGCATTCTTTAATAAAGACCAGGCTGTATCAAAAACAATCTTATCATCATCTGTCGGTTTTATAGTTTTCATTCGGGTGAGTGTTTGAAAATCAGAGTACCTCAATTTTATATTTACCGTTGCTGCCTGCCATCCCATATTCCTCAGTTCCTGGCAGACTTTTCCTGTAAGCTTAAACAATTTTTCTTTTATGAATTCCTTGCTTATAACATCTTCACCGAATGTCTTTTCGTGCGAGATGCTTTTCTGTTCACGTTCGATGGTTAAATATTCACTTCCTTGTCCGCAGGCTTTCCTGTAAAGATCAATTCCATATTTACCAAAGGCAGCAGAAAAATAATCCTGTGGAAGTTTTGTTATATCACCAATTCTGTAAATCCCTTTTGAGTGAAAATCTTTCAGCGTAACTTTTCCAACACCGGGAATTGATTCCACAGGCATTGGTGCAAGAAATTCCTTTTCCATTCCCGGCAGTATATAAGTTATACCGCATGGCTTCATAAAATCAGAGCCTATCTTTGCAATTGTCTTATTGCTGCCAATCCCGATTGAGCAGGGAAGAGAAAGTTTTTTCCAGATTTCTTTTTGAAGAAAAGAAGCAAAAGCGAAAAGCGAACCGTAAACATTCCGGCAGCCGGAAAAATCCATGTAGAATTCATCAATGGAAGCCTGTTCAACAAGAGGGGCGTATTGTTCAAGTATTCTTTTTACAGCTCTGGAAAAGTGTGAATACTCGCCATGGCTTCCATGAATGTAAATTCCATTAGGGCAAAGTCTGTAAGCGGTTCTTATCGGCATTGCAGAGTGAAGACCATATACTCTTGCTTCATAAGAACAGGCAGCAACAACACCTCTTCCATATTTCGGATCACCGCCAACAATAACAGGTTTCCCTTTAAGTGAAGGATCAAGTATCCGTTCAACCTCAACAAAGAAAGCATCAAGATCTAAATGAAATATTGTACGCATAGGTTTTTAATTTATCCCCTCCTTTTTAAGGAGGGGTGGATTCTGTCCTTTGGACAGAAGACGGGGTGGTTTATTTATTTACTGTTAAAATTCTCTTTTATTCTTTTCAGAACATACTCCATATTTAACAGAACTTCATTATTCTCAAATCTTAATACCTTTAGACTTAAACTTTTCAGATATTTAGTTCTCCCTTCATCATATTTTTTCCCTTTGTCAGTAAAATGTTCTTTCCCATCAAGTTCAATTATCAGATGTTCTTCAGGACAATAAAAATCAACTATATAATAACCTATACTCTGTTGTCTTCGGAATTTCCTGTTTGCAAGTTTACTTTGCTTAAGTTCATTCCATAGAAGAACTTCAGCAAAAGTCATATTATTTCTTAATTCTTTTCTTCGTGGTTTTAGATTTTTTCTGTTAAATATTTTCATATTTCACCACCCCGTCCCGATTTCATCGGGACACCTCTCCTCAAAGAGGAGGGGATTATTTTTTAAAATTAATTAACTAATATCTCTTTCAGCCTCGGATAAGCTTTAACAATTGTTTGCGGCATATTTATTTTTGTTTTCTCTTCAAGAAGATGAATCAACTCAAATGCATTTGCAACAGCATCTCCCTGCGGATGATTATTCATAATTATATGAACCTCTTTTACTTTTTTCTCGATAGATTTTATTTCCTGCACAATCTCTATAAGCTCTCCCGGTGAATAAAGGTATTTGTATCTTGAGCTTTGTTCTTCATACGTTTGAGGTTTGCCGAAATTGCTGATTGATTTTTTCCATGCTTCAATATTCCTTCCATGGAAACGGATGTATGCTTTATCATTTGTTATAATAGGTTCAAAAGGTATAGCCTGTCCAACCTGCGGCTGATCAATTGTGCAAAAAGTTAAATCCGATTCTTTGAAGAAATTGTAAGCCTTTTGGTTTCGCCAGCTTAAATGCCGCACTTCCACAAAGCAGTTAATATCTGAAAAAATATCTCTGAGCTTTCTTATATGAGAAATTGAAATTTCATCGAATGAAAAGGAATAAGGAAACTGTATAAGTAATCCGCCAAGCCTCTCTGCTTTTCTCAGCAGATCAAGATTGTATCTCACAGCTTTAATATTCTGCTCATCAAAAATTTTTTTGTGTGTAAAATCCTGGTGAAGCTTTATATTAAAGATAAAATTTTCAGAGTCTTCAATTTTTCTAATCCAGCCTTCAACTACTTTTGGACTTAAGTAAGTATAGTAAGTAGCATTAACTTCCACACAATTAAAATAATGTGCATAAAACTGAAGCCAGTCAAAGCTGCCGGATTGCTGTTTGGGATAAAAGGATGGCACCCAATCTTTGTAGGACCAACCTGCTGTACCGATATAGAACATAGATATTTAATAATGAATCATAATAATTTATAAAAGTATCTAAATACTATTTTTTCCGCATCAAATCACCGGACTAATACTTGATAAGAATGGATTAAGATAAACTCACAGATGTTTGTCTTGAGGGTAATATAAAAGAAAAAGAAATCATCAGTTTATTAGAGAGGCAATTTTATTAACTGGTGATATTGAAGTGGGTCATTAATTAAAACATTCTGAAAATAATTTTATAAGGGACTACTATGCTAAAAGTGTTCAGCGCAATCTGCGTGCTGTTTTTTTTCATATCGCCTTTGCATGCGCAAACTTCCTCCGTCTATTATATAACCAACGCATTTGTTTTTGGCGCCCTTGACGGCACAAAAGAAGGAATGAAATTAGAAGATAAGTACAGGGAAATAAGAAGAAATCCTTCAAGCGGAAAATATAACAGGGCATGGCACAGATACCAGTTTTTATCTAATATAAGTTCAGTTGGTCTTGGATTTAACATTGCTCTTTATTCTTATGATGATGGCAAAGTGAACTGGCTTAAAGCAGCTCTCAGCACTCTTCTTAGTGGTGTTATATTTTATAATACCAGAGAAATATTTATGAATGTAACAAGAGGCAGAGATTTATTTTCACCTCCTGTTTTAGACAGTTCTGGTATGGATCAACTAAGATTTCTCAGAATTCCTTTAATACTTGTAGCGGTTGGATTAAACATGCTGCTTCTTCAATGAGCCGGGTGTGCAACAAAATACCTGTTATCTTTTATCTGCTGAATTGAATCTCTCAATACTCCTAATGATCTCTGGCTCAGGAGATCTATTTTTACAAGACCAAGATCCTCAACTCCGTACATATCAGGCTGCGTAATTATTAAACCGACTCCTTTATTCTTTGCATACTCAAGTGCAGTGTAAGTTGTAATTGGCAAAGGAGTAATAACTATTCCTCCCGGATGAATACTTAAATGCCGCGGAAAATTTACAAGCCGTGTTGCAATATTAATTATACTTTTCCAGGGTTCGTCATCAAAATTAAGTGATCTTGATTCGGGAAAACGTTTGGAGATGTCGGGAAGATTCCTTGCATCCGTCCAGGGGATATATTTGCTAAGCTTTGAAATTTCTTCATCGGAGAATCCAAAAACTTTTGCCGTTTCCCTGAAAGCAGATCGTGCTTTTATTGTAACGTGTGTTGAAATAAATGCTACTCTGCTGTAACCATATTTTTTAAAAACGTACTGCACAATTTCATCTCTTTCTTTCCAGCTAAAATCAATATCAATATCGGGCAAAGAGGAGCG
>JAUSIA010000208.1 GCA_030648225.1 Ignavibacteria bacterium
GCCGGCAGAAAAAATCATTTCTGGTTTGAAATAGATGCAAGTAAAAAAGCAGTTGCATGGAACCAGGAAGAACCAAACCAACTCTGGCTTGGCTACAGGGGAAAAGGGAATGAAATTATAATTAAAGATCCGTCACTGTTAGATGATGAAGCAAAAAGATATGCACATTATCCGGGCGGACACCCGGAAGGTTATCCTGTTGGGCCAAAAAATTTATTCATCAATGTTTATAATTTTATCCGCGAGGGAAAAGATACGTTGAAAGATAAAACTGATTTCCCAACATTTGAAGATGGTCATTGGGAAAATAAAATTATTGAAGCAGTTCTGAAAAGCAATAAAGGTCAGAAGTGGGTTGAGGTGTAAAAATATTTCTTTCATTCTGAGCCAAGAATCTCATATCAATATTTGGTGAAAGATTCTTCGATCATTTCATTCCCTCAGAATGAAGCAGCGAGATGTTAACATCATAAGGAGTCTTAAATGAAACTTGGTTTTCTTATAGCTTGTCTTCCAAAAGTAAAATTAGAAGATCTCGTTAAATGGTCATCTGAGCAGGGATTCCAATCACTTGAGTTGGCTGCATGGCCTGCTAAATCAAGTCGCGATTACCAGGCACGGCAAATTGATGCTGCGAATTTCAGTAAAGATGATGCTAAAAGAGTTAAAGATCTTTTTGCACAATACAACATGACTATCTCTGCTATGGCTTATTATGATAATAATCTTCATCCTGACAAGAAAAAAAGGGACGGCTATTTAAAACATTTAAAAAAAGTTATTGATACAGCATCATTGCTCAATGTAGAATTAGTCGGAACTTTTGTAGGCGGCAGACCTGATAAAACTCCTTCCGAAATTATTAAAGAGATTGGACAAGTTTTCAAACCTATTTTAAAATATGCTGCAGATAAAGGTGTAAAAATAATGATTGAAAATTGTCCGATGGAAAACTGGGTTAAGTTTGGATTACCCGGTAATTATGCTTATTCACCTGAACTTTGGGAAGCATTATTTAATGAACTCCCTGATAAAAACCTCGGGTTGAATCTTGATCCCTCTCATCTTTACTGGCTGGGGATAGATTACATTCAGGCTGTAAAAGATTTTTCTTCTAAAATTTTTCATGCTCATGCAAAGGATACTGAAATACTATCTGAAGGAGTTTACAAATGTGGTATTCTTGGAAAGCAGGTAAATCCCGAACCGTGGAAATCCGGCTGGTGGCGTTACCGCATGCCCGGGCTCGGCGAAATTGATTGGCAGAGATTTATTTCTACTTTACAGGAGAATGGATATGATTATGTTTTATCAATCGAGCATGAAGACCCCATATGGGAAGGATCTGAAGAAAAGATTAAAAAAGGTTTAAAACTGGGGTATAAACATCTCTCGCAGTTTGTAGTTTAAATTTTCTTTTCAAAATGTCATTTCTACAAAGAGATTTCTCAGTCGTTACATTTCTTCGAAATGACAATCTCTTTAAATAATTAAGAAATTAAATTCCTGAAAAGTTTCTTGTTGACTAATAATTGTTTATGAAAAACCTCCTTTCTAAAACTTATTTTCCATTCGGTTCCCAGTATTACCGTGCACCTTCTCCTCAAAAAAGTGATTGGGAAAAGGATCTGAAGAATATATCTGCTTACGGATTTAACACAGTCAAATTCTGGGTGCAGTGGAGATGGAATAATCCTTCTGAAGATAAATTTTATTTTGAAGATATTGATGAGCTGATGGATCTTGCTCATAAATATAATCTTCACGTTATGCTTAATACAATTTTTGATGTCGCACCTGCTTGGATTTATACAAATTATGAAGATGCATCAATGATTACTTTAAGCGGAAGGAAGATCGGTCCGCAGACACAACCTCACAGGCAAATAGGCGGATTAGGTTACTGTTTCAATAATGATAAAGTGACGGAACATCAATTTAAGTTTTTAAGAGAGACTGTTAAAAGATATAAAAACCATCCCGCTCTGGAAATATGGAATGTTGGAAGTGAACCGGAATTAACAAGTAGTATGGCTGAAATGAGACTATATGCAGAAAATGCCGAAAAGATGTGTGATATGCTTTGCTACTGTGATAACTGTAAAAATAAATTCAGGGCATGGCTGAAGAACAAATACAAAAATCTTTCTAAACTTAATGAAGCCTGGAACAGGAATTATAATTCGTTTGATGAAGCAGAACTTCCTTTAACAAGAAATACTTTTAATGATATAATTGACTGGCGGATGTTCTTTGTTTATACCATTGGTGAAAATGTTAAGCGAAGATTTGAAATTGCTGAAGAGGAAGACCAGGGTAAACATCCTTTAATGTGTCATCATGTTTTTATACAGGGATTTCCTGTTACATCAACTGCGAATGATCCATGGAATGTCGGGCAGTATGGAGATATTCATGGTTTCACTCAAATGGATGATGCTATGATGATTGATATTCTCCGCTCATGTGCAAAAGGTAAACCTGTAATCTCTGCGGAAATGTTAATGCTGATGGGCTACACTCTCGATCTTCCAAAATCTATTGATGAGGATGATATTAAAAAATTAATCTTCAGTGGAATTGCAGGAAATTTAAAGGGATTTATTTTCTGGCAATACCGCCCTGAAATTTTAGAAAGAGAAGCCCCGGCATGGGGTTTAACTTATCTTGATGGCTCGGAAACATCCTGGTTAAAGTCTTTTTCTAAAGTTGGAAAAGTCTTACAAAAGAATGCTGATTTTCTTTTGGAAGCAAAACCTCCCGAAGCTGAAGTCGCAATTCTTTACAATCCTGAAAATCAAATTTTTGCATGGGCTTCAACCGGGAATGAAAAGAACGCTACTGACTCTCTTCTTGGAGTTCATAAAGCTCTTTATGAACATAACTTTGTTGTTGATTTTATTCATCCCAATGAATTCAAAAAAAATATTCTTGATAATTATAAAGCTCTCTACATCCCTTTTCCTTATTATCTTAATGAGGAGATTTGTAAAGCAATTGAGAAATGGGTTAAGAATGGTGGTGTAATAATAGGTGAAGCTTATTTTGCCGGATGGAATGTAGAACATGGACATCACGAAAAAGTTGTTCCTGGTTATGGGCTGGATAAAGTATTTCAGGTCAAGCAGGGGACAGTGGAGCCCGTTAATACTGAAAAAAATAGAGAATTTTTTTTAACAAAAGATATTCCTTTTGTAAAAAAAGGGACAAAGATTTTTGGTTCAATCGTAAAAGAAACTTTTTTTCTAAAAGGAGCAAAAGTTCTTGCCAAATTTAAATCGGGTGAACCAGCAATTACTTATGCTGAATATGGAAAGGGAAAAGCAGTCCAGATTGGAACATATTTGGGGTTAGTTTATTATCTGGAGAAAATAAAATCTAATGGCAATTTAATTGCAGGGTTAGTTGAGCATTTCGTTGATATAAAAAAACCTGAGTCAGACAAAAAAGTAAGAGTGGATCTTCTTACAAAGGATAATAAATTGATGCTCATCATTCAGAATCTTGAAAACAAAAAAAATCAAACTTCTGTAAAACTTCCTTTACAAGAAACAAAAACTTTTACTGAACAATTTACCGGCAAGAAATTAAAACCAGTCAGGCAAAAAAGCGGAACAATTTTTTCTCTTACATTAGCTGCAAAAGAGGTAAGAGTTTATTGTGGGTAAGTGGCTTTCATCAAAACATTTTCAAAATCCCGATGT
>JAUSIA010000213.1 GCA_030648225.1 Ignavibacteria bacterium
TCTCTTTTATTGATAAGTATTTTGCCTGGACTAATTTATCGAGAAGCTTATAGACAAAATCAGTATAATTATTTTTGTCAATGACTTCATCTTTCTTCTTGGCTTGTGCCCTTACAAATTTTCCAAAGTAACTTTGTGTACCTATACTTGCTGTATATATCTTCTGATAATTAGCTGTTAAAGTTTCAACTCGCATATAGTAAGGAAGATCAATCTTATCATTTTCATCCAAGCCCCATTCCGGTTTTATCTCTTCTCTGATAATGCTTGAAATCCGGCTTATTTCATTCGGTTCCAGCATACTATGAGCTAACGCATAATTTTTTCTAAAGTAATCAATTATTTGAATAAGAAAGTCAAATCTTTCCTCAATATTCATTTTACTTAACAATCGAAGGTCTTTCCAGAAATCTTCTACTTCACAAGTTTCTTTCAAATATTTGTATTCGATTCTAAGTAGTCCGCATTGTTCAAGATTGGGAAGAGTAACCCGCCAACCTCGTTTCAAATCAAATAAAATTCTGTATGTCAGGTAATATTTTAATGCCTTCTCATTCTCTTCAGCTTGAAAAGGTAATTGTGAAGGATTTTTCGCATACTGTTCTTGTTTAAGATTCAGTGCCTGAAATACTTGTTGTGTAATTGTGGAATGATCCAGAGTTTTCTTTTCAGTTTGATTTAGTGCCTGAAAAATGGCAGCACGTAATTTACCAACACGATAAAAATCATTGAAATGTCCAGCCTGAAGGGCGGCATCCTGCCTGTTATCTGTAAAACTTAATAATTTTTGCTCATCATACTTCTGATTTTCATTATCAAGAGATTTAATAGCTGAGAAAGCAAGAATGGTGGTGGCAGTGCTTCTACCTTCCGTTCCTAACTTTGTTAATTTTGTTCCCTCTGAAGTTTTTCGGTCATAGAAAGTTCCTGATGTTGGATCAAAAAGTAGAGGAGATGACATAAACCACCCCTTATAAGTAAATTCATTTTCGTTATCTGAATATAAACCGAATTCATTAAAAGAAATTCTCTGAGGTAATTTTTCTTTGTAGTCCTTTTTTATCTCAACTTCACCATTTGAACGGAACTTCAACCAGGAGTCAGGTAAGTTTAATAATTGTTCACTACTCCATATTGGTTCATCCTGCTCTGATATAATGTAACCAAACTCAATATTTTCCTCTTCTTCCTCTGCAATCCTTTGATTAAATTCTCTTGGCTCGAGCCTTTTATTCCCAACATCTTTTTTCACACAGGTAAATTCAACACCGGAAGTTCTACTGAATACAACTGGAAAGAGTGGTTTCTTTTCTCCTTCGTCATCAATAATAATTCCTGCCGGATTGAGTGTGATGATTCGTTTTTCAGATGATTCTAAAGTAACATATACTGTTCCGGTCTGTGCAATAAACTGATGCACCTTAAACGGTAGAATGGCGGAATCAGTTGTACCTTCTTTCTTATTAACTTCATTTACAAGAATCAAAAATTGGTTGATTCTTGATTCACATAATTCTATTCCTAATCTGGTGTATTCACTAAGCAGCTTTGCTATTTCATCTCGCATCAAAGGTTTCTTTCGAATCAGTTCTCCATCAATAGTATCCAAAGCAATTTCATTTTCAAACCAGCAAGCTAATTTTGATTTAATGAGTTTTTCTTTTGTCAATCCATCTTCAAAACCCGATTCTAATTCAGCAATCAACTCAGATTTAACAACTTCTGTTTTTCCTTCATTAATTGATCGAATCAATTTTTCATTTATTATCTGATCAATTTGAAATCCCTGTCCGAATATTTTTTCAGCAACTTCAACTACTTTTTGTTTCTGCTCAATAATTGAATCTCCTGAAACCATAGTAGCCGATGTTCCGATCGAGACTATCTTATTCTTACACTTTGAGTTAATTCTTCGGATCAGCATTGAAACATCTGATCCTTGCCTTCCTCTATAAGTATGAAGTTCATCAAAAGTCAAAAATCTTAAATTGTCGGCAATCGAATCCCTGAGATCTCTTTCCCCCAATCGAGTCATAATTAACTCGAGCATCATATAGTTGGTTAATAAAATATCGGGTAGTTCTTTTAATACTTCTTCTTTTTCTGTCTTAGATTCCTGTCCGGTATATTGTCTGAAAGTAATTGGGAAAGGTTTTCCAGTATTCTGTTCATAATTCTTTTTATACTTTTCAATTTCAAGAAATTGAGAGTTTATAAGTGCATTCATAGGATAAACAATTAGTGCGGTTATCCCTCTTTTACGATTTGGGTTGGAGAAAAGATAGTTGAAGATTGAGCCAATGAATGTGAGTGATTTTCCTGAACCTGTTCCGGATGTAACAATAAAATTCCTTTCCTGGCTGCCAAGCTTAAGTGCTTCAACCTGATGTTTATATAATCTATTTAAATTAAATACGCTTTTAAGCTCAGGATGTAGAATACCCTTATCACATAATTCATCAATTGATTCAGCCGAAGCAAAAGAAGGATTAAACTGTATTAGTGGTTGTGGCCAAAGTTTTCTTGAATTGAAATAATCATCAACGGCCTCACGAATGCGTTTATCGGAAATTTCAAGAAAGCTGGAGATATATTTTGAATACTGATCTATAACTTGTGAGTGAACTTTAAAGATATCCATGGTTAGAATTTGTTTTTAGTTAAAGAACAAATGATATGTCTTAAAGTTAACTCAAAATTGGTCAAGAATTTCCCTCAAGTTTTTATTCCCTATTTAAATTAAGGTTTATTTTAAATAGTTACCATAAATTTTAACCTTAGTTCTAATGAATTAGAAGGATTGGATTAGTCATTACGAAATGGATTTGTAAGCAATTAAGAATTTTTTATAACATTCATATTAAAATTAAGAGCAAATGATAGATAGTCAGCAGGAAACTCTATATTTTTAGAAGTCATGAACTCCG
>JAUSIA010000167.1 GCA_030648225.1 Ignavibacteria bacterium
GCAATATCAACAAGTCTTCCATTATCAAGAACAATGCAAGTATCTGTAACTTCTCGAAGTTCTTGTAATCCAAATTCAGCTTTATCAATTCTTGCTCTCTCGCATTCAAAAGGCATTGTCACAACACCGATAACAACTGCTCCTGATTCTTTAGCCATTTGAGCAATTACTGGTGCAGCTCCTGTTCCTGTTCCGCCGCCCATTCCAGCAATTACAAAACACATATCGGCTCCTGAAATATATTTCTTAATTTCAGAAAGAGCTTCTTTTGCAGCTTCCCTTCCTCTTTGCGGCATTCCCCCGCAACCAAGTCCACGCGTTAACTCTTTTCCGATTAAAAGCTTTTCATCAGCCTTTGTTACACTAAGATGCAACGCGTCGGTATTTGCTGCATAAATCGAAGCGCCGTTAATGCCTTTGTTAAACAACCAAGTTACTGCATTACAACCCATTCCACCAACACCAACAACTTTAATGTTTGCCTTTCCAGCACGCAAATCATCAAAACTGATACTGTGGCTATCTACCTTACTTATCGCTTCTTTTGCAAAATCTAGTACCATCTTTATTTTTTACCTCCTTACAGTTATTTCTAAAAGTAAAGTACAACTTTTCACAGAAAAGTTTAAATACTTCATATACTTTCAGCTAATGTCAAGAAAAAAAATGCACGTGCACAAATAATTTATTCGGTTGGCGCTTGAATAAATTAATATGATAAAAAAATTAACTTTTTCTACTTTAAATATTTTATTATGATTAAAAGCACTCCAATTCAAACCAATTTCTTCAATCTTCCGATGAAAAAGTTGTAATTTTCATCGCAGACTAATTCAAAGAGTTACTAATTTGAATTAGTCTTTCAATTTTTTCCCACCCTTTTTTCAGATTTTTATTCGCTTCTTCAACAACAATTTTTAAAAAATCTTCATCAACTAACAAATTTCCTCGACGGAATATTGGAAATTCTAATTTTTCTGTGCTTCTCAAATCTAAAATAAATCTTCTATTAAATGCAATAGCGCCGGTGTTTTTCCATCCAGCAAGCTTCGCTTTCTCAAACAAATCTTTCATTGATTGAACATTCCTGCAAGCAACATGAAGTATGCACGGCTCTTGTTTAAAAATGATTGCAGAAGTTGAGCGATTTCGTTTATTAAATTCATTGATATCACCTCTTTTATCATTAACATATTTATTATGATTAATCGATGAATTTAAATTAACATTTTTCGATAATTCGCGAATCTGTGAGCGAGCTAATTTCAGTATAAGGGATTGAGGTGACTTTTCAAAGCAAAGCAAACTCTTCTTTAACTCATTCAAATTTATCAAATCATGCCAGCTCTTCAAAACAACATTCCTTTTATCTCTTTCAACATTTTTTATCAAAGTAATTCTTCCAGAACAACTCGACGTCGTGTAAAAATCTTTTTGTTTATTTATTACTTCGCACAACTTCAAAATCTTTTCATCCCAACTTTTCTTAGAAGATTTATCTAATTTCTTAAGAACTTCATATTTACGTTGAGCGAAAAAATCACGTTTGTCTTTTGGCATGAAAATTTATAATTTCAAACTTTTTAACTCTTCTCCAGCACTTTCGCATTTATCCCATTCTCCAAACACAAAGAAACAAATTCTTTTGCGTCGTCTTCTGTCCCGGCAACAGAACCATAATGCATTGGAATTGTTAAGCTCGGTCCAATCAGCGACGCTGCTTCAGCTGCTTCTTCAGCAGTCATTGTGAATCTTCCGCCGACAGGCAACAAAACAACAAACTCTTTTCCCTGGCCGCTATATCCTGTCAACTTTTGCATTTCAGGAATTTTGTCTGTATCGCCTGCATGATAAATTAAAATATTATTTATTCTAATCAAATAACCAACCCACCCCTCTTCCTTAGGATGAAAATGCTTGTCAATATTATAAGAAGGAAAAGTACTCACTTTAATCTCTCCGAACGTCGCTTCTTGTCCGGGTTCTACAACTTCCATTTTAATAGGAACATTAAATCTCGCAATCTTGCTCTGACAATCAGCAGTCATAACAATTGTCGTCCCTTCTTTTACAATCTTCCCCATATCAGCGACGCTGCAATGATCATAGTGGCTATGCGTAAGAAAAATGAAATCCGCCTTCTCCAATAACTCTGCATTTTGCAAATTATAAGGGTCAATGTAAATCACCTTTGAATTCTTAATCATAAAACCAGAGTGTCCAAGCCACTTTAATTCCACATTGCTATCGCCTATTTTCATAAAAACTGAAAGACGAAAGAGGTTTTAAATATTATTGTAAATCACACTCACGTCGTTCGCTTATCATTACCGCTACGAACCAGACTTTATCAAGGCTCTCCACTAAAAAATGTTTAACACATACTTCAATTCATAAATATTTATTCAACAAAAAAGAGAGGATATATCAGGCAAAATCACGAACGAAATGAGTGCTATCTTTTAACTTTCAAACCTCTCCGCAATCTCCAACATAAACCCATCATTTCCTTTATCGCAAATTATCTGCATACCAACAGGCAAACAATTACCTTGATTTTTATAATCATAATTTTTATCACTTTTTTTTCCATTAATCGATGAATCCAAGTTAACTATTCCCCCTAACTCGCGAGCCTGCGAGCGAGCTAATTTTTGGGGGGTGGGTGGGACGCCTTTCCCAATTTCAAAAATTTTCCCAACAGGAATACTAACTGCCGGCAAACCTGCAAGACTTGCTGGAATTGTCAAAGC
>JAUSIA010000222.1 GCA_030648225.1 Ignavibacteria bacterium
ACTCTTGTTGTATATGCTTTTACAATTCCGATAACATCTGTTATTCTATTAGGAGGAATCCCGCTTCCTGTACAAGCTCCGCCAGAAACAGGATTTGAAGAAGTTACAAAAGGATAAGTCCCGAAATCAACATCAAGCAAAGCACCCTGAGCACCTTCCAGGAGAATTGATTTTCCATCACTGATTGCCTTATTAAGAAATGAGGGAACATCCTTAATATATTTATCTATAGCTTTATCAAACTCAACATATTGCTTTATAATTTCTTCTACATCAAGTTCGGCATGATCATAAACTTTTTTAAGCAGGTTATTTTTTTCTTCAAGATTTTTCCTGATCTTTTCTTCAAGAGATTTCCGGTTAAGCAGGTCAACTATCTTAATCCCTTTGCGTGCATATTTATCAATATAACAGGGACCAATACCTCTGCCTGTTGTTCCAATTTTATTATTACCACTTTCACTAATTGAATCAAGCAGCTTATGGTAAGGCATTATCAAATGGGCATTCTGACTGATGAACAGCCTGCCATTAACTTTTATATTATGCTTCTCGAGAAGTTCAATTTCTTCAAGAAGAGCAGTCGGGTCAATTACAACACCATTGCCGATTACACATATAACTTTTTCTCTTATTATACCGGAAGGAATAAGATGTAGGATATATTGCTTATCTCCTATTACAACAGTATGACCTGCATTTGCACCGCCCTGGTACCTTGTAACTATTTCATACTTTTCACTTAAGAGATCAACAATTTTTCCTTTTCCTTCATCACCCCATTGGCTTCCTACAAGTACTGTTACTTTCATTGGATTTCTAAATTGGATATGTAAGTTGAAGACAAAATAAAAACTCCGGATTTCGTTAACCCGGAGTTTCTGTTAATAAGATTAAACATTAAACTCTATTTTGGAAAACTATTTACTGCTTCATCAACTGTATCGTAAAATTCAAAAATTGTTACAAGCTTAGTAATTACAAGCAGGCTCTCAATCTTTTCTGTTACCCGTGCAAGCTTTAAGCTGCCGTTAGCTTTTTTCATGGTTGTTAAACCACTGATGAGCATTCCCAAACCGGAGCTGTTCATGAATTTCACATCACTTAAATCCACAACCACATTAGTTTTTCCCTCATCAACATATTTGTGCAGTAATTCATTAAATTCTTTAGTATCATCACCGCCCATCACATTTCCCTTTAATTCGATAACTACGGCACCGTATTTTTCTGAGCTTTTAATTTTCATGTTATCTCCTTGAAATTTCTTATTTAATTTAGTTAGATAGCTAAATTAAAGCAAGTATAGGTGTTAAGCTCTTGATAAATATTTAATCAGAAAAAGTTCTTAACTCGTAATCTTACTCGTATTCATAATCGATTTCATCCCCAACCAGGCGGGATTACGATTATGATTAAGATTACGAAAAATGAGTTAATAAATAATAAAAAATTATTTTACGGAACAATAATAATCAAAGTACGTCTAAAAAGTGGATTCAGAAAGTAAAAAAGAAGTGCTGCAGTCTCAACCAAGAATACTTGAAATAAACGATGATTTTTCTTTGATAAAAAGATTTATTGAAGGCGATGAATCAACATTTAAAACATTGGTACACCGCCATAAAGAAAAAGTGCGTAATATTATTTATTTAACAGTTAGCAGAACTGAATTTGTTGATGATATTGCCCAGGAAGTTTTTATTACTCTTTATAAGAACCTTAAACATTTCAGGTTTGAATCACAGTTTACAACATGGCTTTACAGGATTACAGTTAATAAGTGTAAAGATCATTTAAGGAAAATGAGGATCAGAAGTGTGTTTGTTCCTGTTAAAGAAACTGAAGGCTATAATCATATAAATGATAACATTGATGTTTCTGAAATTGTACACAAATCAATTAATAAGCTTCCCGAAAAATTGCGGACACCATTATTGCTAAAAGATATTGAAGGTTTCAGTTACCAGGAAATTGCCGATACAATTCAATGTGAAGTTGGCACTGTTAAATCAAGAATATTCAGAGCACGTGAAGGACTTAGAAATTTGCTAAAACCATATGAGGAAGATTTAAGGGATTGAAAATTATGAATAAACATATAGAGCTTTTGTCTTCATACCTTGATGGTGAACTATCACCTGAAGAAGTAAAACAGCTTGAGGAAAAATTAAGCTATACACCTGAGCTTAGAGATAAGCTTGCTGAATTAAAAAGAGTAAAAGAGTTAACAAAATCTTCAATCAAAAAAATTCCTGAAGCACCTTACTTTGAAACGAGACTTTTTTCTTATCTTCAAGAAAAGCCTTACAGAAATAAGATTAAAAAATGGTCACCTGTAATTGGTGTTGCTGTTTTAACAGTTGCTCTAATGCTGCTTTTAAAATTTAATCCTGATTTTCTTGAGAATATTTTTGAAGAACAGAAATCTAACCTTGCCGGTTTTTATAAAGAAAATCTTAAGCCGTTTCTTTTTGCGGCGGATCTTTCAAATGAAGATATATTTAATTTTGCTTTCTACAATCAGCTCCCTTTGGATAATACAAAAACACAATATATCCAGGTTGGCTCAGATCCCTCAGGTGATGAGTATTTTGAAATAAGCACAGCCGGTTTAATGATTGAAGAGGGGAACTTTAAAAAGTTTATGGAAACCCTTGCTCTTAATGCTGATCAGGAGCAGCAGTTTGATTCTATTATGGGTTCATATGCCGAAGCTCTTCAGTCTCAAATACTGGTAAATGATAAGAACACCGTTGCAATAAGTCCGAATTTATGGAATTATCAGAAAGCAATAGTTGCAGATATTCTTGCTTTTGCTAAAGCCAGCAGTGAAGAAGTTGCAGATATGATGCCCGTTCTTTTCAAAGTCCAATCTTCTGTTGTAAAACAAGTAGTCCATTCTGTTAAAACAAATAAAGATAATGAGTATATCTTCTTTACACCGGATTCTCTGTTTATAGACACATTTGAATTCGATGCTGATGAATTCAAGAAGGAGATGGAGATTGCAAAAAGAGAAATGCAAAAAAGTTTTCAGGAGATGGAGAGAAACCAGGAAGAAATGGAGGAATTAAATCTTGTAAGACTAAAACTTGACAGCTCTCTGATTAATCTTAAAAGAGTGCCTCGTGTTAATAAGAACTTTGATATCTATATTGATTCGAATGTATGCAGAGTACATATTGATAAAATTGAAATCCCTGATATTGAGTTACCTGATATGGATAGTCTGGAAGCTATCATTAATGAAGCAACAAAACAATTTAAGTCATTTACTTTTACAGTTCCAAAGTTTGACCTGTCTGACGGCAAGGCAGGTAAGAAATTTCATAAGTATGATTATAAAATAGAAATGGATGACTCAATTAAATCATTTAAATTTGATCTGCACATTCCGGATGTTGAGATACCTGATGTTGATTCTATTCTCAGGAATGAAATGGAGCACTTAGAAAATTTTAACTGGAACCAACCTTTAATGAATGATTCATTGATGGAATGGTTTAATTTTTTCAGAAGTGATGATAGTACATATTCCGACAATCCAATGCACTTTGAATTCAGGATGAAGGAGTTTGAAGAAGAGATGGAAAAGTTCAGGGAAGAAATGGAAAAACTGAAAAGAGAATTAAGGAAGGATTCAGTTTATGTAAAACCAAAAAAGCCTGTTGAAATTTGATGAAGGAAGCATATTCTTAGACTAAAGCGTATTCAAATGGGGTAGAACAAAATCCTTTCGATATATTCCAATATGTTCTAAATGACCGAATTAATTAAGCTTACCATTGCTCTATCTAAATAAGTCTTTCAGATTAAGGCTTGCATGCTGGGAGCGTATCCTCACCAGAATTATTTGTAAGTCGGATCAATCCACTACCATCAAGCATTATTGAGTAGATTTCCGACTGTCCATCACGATCACTATCGAAGATCAGTTTAGAACAGTCCTTTGTAATGCACGAGTAAAACTCTTCCGCAGGATGATTAGTAATATTTCTCAGGTTCGTACCGTCAAAACCCATCACCCAAATATCAAGATTACCCGAGCGCTCGCTAACAAACGATATTAGCATGCAAATCATAGAAGAACTGCCTGGTGCGCAGTTGAAAGTAGTATCATTAGTTAAATTAACCTGGCTGCTGCCATCTGCATCCATTACCCAAACATTTCCAGATCCTGATCTATCGGAGAAGAAAAATATTTTCAAGCCATCAGGTGACCACACCGGCTCGTTGTCAGTTGCCGGATTATTTGTAAGCTGGACCTCATTTGTACCATCAGCATTGATAACATAAATGTTCCGCTGATTGTTTCGGTTGGAACTGTATGCAATTTTACTTTCATCCGGCGACCAACTTGGGAATCTTACAGACCCAGGATCATTTGTTAATTGTGTAACCTCAGAACCATCTACATTCATAACAAATATTTCGCTTTTTCCTGTTCGTGTAGAGACAAAAACAATTTTAGAACCATCAGGAGACCAGGAGGGATCACTATCTGTCGCAGGGTTGTTGGTAATATTGATCTGATTAGTTCCGTCTGGAGTCATTAGCCATATATCTTGCTGTCCGCTGCGATCACTTCGGAAAGCGATTAAGTCACCGCTAAAATCAAACTGTATTTCATTACCGGATTCATTTGAATTATCTTCGCTGCAGGCTCCAAAGTATATAGAGGCGGAGATTGCAGTGAGGAACAGTATAGCATTTTTCTTTATGCTTTTCATAATGTCCTCCTTTATAATATTTCTAATTCTTTACATATGAGAATCATTTTTTTTGTTTATTAAAATCGCCAGCATAAACACCAGCCCAAATGGAGATGGCTTTTGAATAAAATTCATTTGATTAAAATAAATTTTTTAGTTGAAATGAAGTCACCTGTCTGCCCGCCAATAGGTGTGGATTTAAGTTGATAAAAGTAAACTCCGCTCGTTAATTCACTTCCATCAAATTCAACTTTATATTCTCCTGCAGGTTTTCCTTCATTAACTAATGTTGCAATCTCTTTTCCCAAAACATCATAAATCCTCAAGGTTACTAATCCAAAATCTGCAATCTGAAATTCGAAATTAGTTGTTGGATTAAATGGGTTTGGATAATTTTGTTTCAGGGTATATTCGGAACGAAATCCATCGGAATTTGATTCCACATCTGTAATCTCAGAAAGTGCTCTTCTCCAAGCACCGCCTCCTGCTGCTCCTGCAAAAAGATAAGTATCTGAAATACCTAAAGAGAGAATAAATAAGTTGGTCAAACCGTCATTCACTTCATTCCAGCTTGTACCGTTATCCGTGGATAAAAATACACCTCCGGCTGTTCCGGCAAATATATTGGAACCGTGGGCAACTAAAGAATTTATTTTAGTACTAGATGATAAACCATTATTTGCTTCTGTCCAATTAGCCCCATTATCTGCAGACATATACATTACATTGTTGCTTGTACCTGCGCCTGTACCTGCAAAGATATTAGATCCGGAAACTGTCAGACAATTTATAACTGCAGAGCCGGGAAGACCTGTATTACTTTCCTTCCAGTTTGCACCGTTGTCGGATGAAATAAATATACCGCCACCAAAAGTACCGGCAAAAACGTTTGTTCCTAAAACTGCTAATGAACGAATTAATTTTGTTGTTAATCCATTATTGACGATGGACCAATTACTGCCATTATTTGTGGTTAAGTAGATTCCTTCGACATCTGTTCCTGCAAATATGTTGTTATCAGAAATGGTAAAAGCCCAAACTACAGTGGTATCCAGTCCGTTAGAATTTGCATCCGACCAGCTTGTAGCATTATTTGTAGAAATAAAAACGCCGTCCTCATATGTGCCTGCAAAAATATTGGTACCTGATACTACAACCGAAGGAATAAAGTTATTGGTTAGTCCGGTATTTGATACTGTAAAATTTTCTCCTGCGTCTGTAGAAAGATAAACACCATCATTATTAGTACCGGCAAAAACATTTGTTCCGGATGCAGCAATTGAGAAAACACTTCTAAAACTTAAATTACCATTTGACTTCTCCCATTGTGCCTTAGCAATATTAAATAGAAGAAAAAACATAATGCAAACGGAAATAATGAAAAATGTTTTAGGCTTCCTCATAGTGTTACCTCATTTTGTTTATTAAATATATATTTAAGTGTCAGAGTATATTCAATAATTATGAACTATCGTTAAGGGCTTCCCAATAACCATTCAATAGTACAGACAATTTTCTTTGATTATCGGTGTTCGTTTCTCATTCTCGTCCCCATTTTGAACTAAAATAAAACGGGTTCTTATGGTTTGTGAAAATGAATCTCCAATATGAATTTTTATAATATTAAATAAAAATTCATTTAATATCAATAGTTAGCTTTATTTTATGTTATAAATAATGTGATAAACCCCACGACTATTAAATTTATGACGAATAAATTCTTTCTAAAAAATTTGATGTTGAAATAAGAGTTTTTCTACCATTTCCATAATCATTTTCTCCGCCCATCTAACATTTCTTTACAAAAATCAATTTTTCAGTTAATTTGAGCTTAGACAACAATAAAATTACCGAGAGTAAGTTTATTAGAATATTAAGAATGGTGGTCAAACGACTTTCGTACGGAAGGTTTTGTTTAATTAACTCTTCGTGAGGAAGTTTAATATTTGGTTTTTCCTGGGAGAAAAGAAAAGTAGTATTTAGTAAAACAATAAAAATAAACAAGCAGTAACCAAACAAATTTTTCATATATGCGCTCCTTATTTTGTGAATAGATATGTTTATAAAGAGTAGAATAACTGGAATGGGTTCAATATTAAACTAAAACTTTAAGAATAGCAAGAGCTTTTATAAGTAGGGACTTGATTAATCAAATCCCTACATTCAAAGACTTACTTAACCAAAATCATTTTCTTAGCAGAGATGAAATTATTCTTACCATCTAAAGATTGTGCTTCTATCTTATAGAAATAAACACCACTTGAAAGACTTGCAGCATTGAAATTTTCTTCATATACGCCTGCATCTCTTATCCCACTAATAATTTCATTTACTTCTTTTCCTAAGGCATCATAAATTGTTAGTTTAACAAAGCTATGCTGCGGAACAGAATATTTAATTATTGTAGAAGGATTAAAGGGATTGGGGTAATTATTAAACAATTTGAAATCTGTTAAAGAAACGATATCATCATCAATACCCGTAACCTTTTCCCAGGTATAGAGAGTTCTGGTCTCATTTACCCAG
>JAUSIA010000235.1 GCA_030648225.1 Ignavibacteria bacterium
GGATGATGCTTTCAAATTAGACATTTCAGATATTTTTGGTTATGGCAGTGGAACACCAAAACCTCAGGGATCAGTATTTATGTATTTCAAATTCGATGACAATAATGATATGCTTTATGTAGGAGGTGAAGATTTCCTTAATCCAACTCTTAATGATAATGAAGGATTCGGTTTGTATTTCGATGATAATAATAATAATGTTTTTGATGGTGTCCCTCCTTTCATTCAGGAAGGAAACTTCTGGGCTTACTGGCATCCGGGTGGTGCTGATTTACGTTTCAGAGATTTAACTACTTTTCTCATTACATCTCTTGTTGGAGCTCAAGTAGCGTTTACAGATGGCAGTGGTCATCTTCAGGGAGAAGTTGCTATACCAATGGGATTTCTGGAAGGATACCAACTACAAGTCTTTGGACCCGATAAAACACCTGGTTTGGGGGCATTCATTATCGGAAGACAACCTGATCAAAGTGCAATCTTCAACGGGTGGTGGCCACAAACAATGAACTCTGTTTTTAATCCTCAGTATTTTGGTGATGTTGGAATTGATGTTACTCTTACTGCACCGCCCCAATCACCTTCAAATATTACTGTTACCAGGCAAGGAAATGATCTTCTTATAAATTGGACAGATCCTTCATTAGGATTGAATAATGAGCCGCTTACAGTTACTCCAACAATTAATATTTATAAGAATGGAGAATTTTTAACCTCAGTATCAGGAGGTGTGCAATTTTTGCTTGATGGTGATGTCTATTGCCCCGGCTGGTATGAATATCAATTGGAAGCTTTTATTGAAATAGGTCCGGCTTTATTAACTGGTCCAATAAGTGCCCCGGTAGGCAATTTTGCTTGTGAGGAACCTGTACTTACACAAATAACTTATGATGATGGGGAGTGGGATGGATTTTATGCAGCAAGCTTTTCATGGGAAAATAATAAATTTGCCGTCCGCTTTACACCTCAATCTTATCCGGCATATGTAAGAAGAATGGAGACGACTGTAAATGGTAATGATGATTTTGATTTTACTATTCAGGCAGATGAAGGAGGTTTCCCTGGTGATACAATTGCCGGTCCCTACCGTATAGCTGATTCTGATCCTGCTATTGTTGGTGTAGTTACAAAAACTATTCCTGGTAACGAACCTCCGGAAATCAGGGAAGGAGACTTTTGGGTAGTAATTAGCTGGCTTGAAGAAACTCCTGGTGCACCGGGCATAGGAGTAGATGTTGAGCCTCCAATTGATAACAGGAGTATGCAATACCTTTCAAGTACCGGTTGGCAAAGTATCAATTTCGGAGACATAATGATAACGGCATACATTTCCGATATAACGGTAGGAGTGGAAGAACCGGCAAGTGAAGAACTTCCTTTGACATTTGATCTCAAACAAAATTATCCTAATCCTTTTAATCCATCTACTGTAATTAGCTATCAGCTTCCTAAGAGTGAGGTAGTCTCATTAGAGATTTATAACGCTCTTGGTCAGAAGGTAAGAACATTGGTTAATCAAACTCAGGAAGCGGGATACTATAATGTTGAATGGGATGGTAAAAATAATTTTGGCAATCCCGTTTCAAGTGGAATGTATCTCTACCGGATTAAAGCAGGAAATTTTGTTAATGTTCGGAAAATGATCCTGGTAAGATAAATTTTTAGTCTACAGGTTAAGGCTGTTGTAATTAATATTTTACAACAGCCTTTTTTATCAGTCTCGGCAGGGCGCCCGAGCCTTGACGGATAGTTTTATAAATTGACTTTTCATTCTGCTTTATAAAATTAAATTGATCTAAGTTTTATTATTTTTTTTAAGATATGAGTCTTTCATCTTTAAGCATACAGCGTCCGGTTCTTACAATAGTAATGTCAATTGCAATTATACTATTTGGAATAATAGGCTACACTTTTCTTGGTATCAGGGAATTTCCATCTGTGGATCCACCAATAATTACAGTAACAACTGTTTATGTTGGAGCCAATGCTGATGTTATTGAATCCCAGATAACCGAGCCGCTTGAGGAATCTATAAACGGTATTGCAGGCATCCGCTCGTTAACTTCTTCGAGCTCAACAGGCCGAAGCCAGATCACGGTTGAATTTTACGTTGATTCCGATCTTGAAACTGCCGCCAATGATGTTCGTGATAGGGTCTCACGCGCAATAAGGAATTTGCCACCCGATGTTGAAAATCCGATTGTTGCTAAAGCCGATGCAGATGCAACTCCGATAGTTTTGTTAAGTGTACAAAGTGATACAAGAAATCTTCTTGAAATAACTGAATTAGCAAACAATGTTTTTAAAGAAAGGTTTCAGACAATTCCCGGTGTAAGTGAAGTAAGAATATGGGGTGAGAAGAAATACTCAATGCGTTTATGGATGGATCCTTCTAAACTGGCCGCATACAGGATTACACCGCTCGATGTTCAGGCAGCAATCAACAGGGAAAACATTGAATTGCCTTCCGGATTTATTGAAGGAAACAGTACCGAGCTTACTATCCGAACTGTCGGACGCCTCACAGATCAGGAAGAATTTAACAATCTTATTATTAAGGAAGAGCAGGGAAACATCGTCAGGTTCAGAGATATTGGTAATGCGATGTTAGGTGCGGAGAATGAAAAAACAATACTGAAGCGGGATGGAATTCCTATGGTCGGAGTTGTTTTAATAGCTCAGCCCGGGGCAAATAATATTGCTATCACGGATGAATTTTATAAAAGATTGGAACAGATTAAAAAGAATCTGCCTTCGGATATAAAAACAGGAATCGGTTTTGATGTTACAGAATATATTAAAGAATCAATCTCCGAAGTTGAGCAGACAATTCTTCTGGCGTTTTCGCTTGTGGTGCTTATCATTTTTCTTTTTTTAAGAGACTGGCGTACAACAATTATTCCTGTAATTGCAATTCCTATCTCTTTAATCGGGGCTTTCTTCATAATGTACACCGCTGATTTTTCAATAAATGTACTTACGCTGCTTGGGATTGTTCTTGCAATTGGAATTGTAGTAGATGATGCTATTGTTGTTCTTGAAAATATCTATAAAAAAGTAGAAGATAAGATGCAGCCGGCAGAGGCAAGCAGAAAAGGTTCAGCAGAAATTTTCTTTGCAGTAATTTCAACTACTGTAGCTCTTGCTTCTGTTTTTCTTCCCATAATTTTTCTGCAGGGAATAACCGGCAGGCTTTTCCGTGAATTTGGAATCGTCATTGCTGGTTCTGTTATTATTTCCGCTTTTGTAGCCCTTACATTAACTCCAATGTTAAGTTCTAAAATTCTTAAAAGAAGAGAAAAGCATAGCTGGTTCTATTACAAAACAGAACCATTTTTTGTAAAGATGAACAAAACTTACGGCAATTCTCTTAATTCATTTATGAATAAAAGATGGCTGGCTTTAATAATAATGGCAGCTTCTTTTATATTGATTTATGCTTTCTTCAGCTTACTACCATCAGAGATTGCGCCTTTGGAGGACAGGAGCCGACTTAGCCTTACTGTAACCGCACCTGAAGGAACTTCTTTTGAATATATGAATAGTATGATGGATCAACTAGTAAATGTTGTTCAGGATTCGGTGTCGGAAAGAGAAGCGATAATATCTTTAACATCTCCGGGTTCTGCGGGAGCTACAAATTCGGGATTCATTAACCTTATTTTAAAAAAGCCGGAATTTAGAGAAAGAACTCAACAGCAGATCGCAGATGATTTAACAAGAACTGTAAGTAAAATGACCGCTGCAAGAATTTATGTAACACAGCAGCAGACAATCGGCGGCGGCAGAAGGGGCGGCCTGCCTGTTCAGTTTGTAATTCAGGCGGCTAATTTTGAAAAGCTGCGCGAAGCCCTTCCAAAATTTTTAGAAGCAGCCGGCAATGATCCTGCATTTACTATTGTGGAGACGAATCTTAAGTTCAACAAACCGGAATTAAGAATTTCCATTGACAGACAAAGAGCCAGAGACCTTGGAGTTTCAACAATAGATATTGCACAAACTATTCAGGCTGCTTTCAGCGGGCAGCGTTTTGGTTTCTTTATTAAAGATGGAAAACAATACCAGGTAATCGGGCAGGTTTCAAGGGAAAACAGGGATGAGCCAATTGATCTGCAGTCTCTCAATGTGAAAAATAACCGTGATGAATTAATTCAGCTTGATAATGTGATTACAATGAAAGAAGAAAGTTCGCCGCCGCAATTGTACAGGTTTAACAGGTATGTATCTGCAACAATCTCTGCTGGTTTAGCTCCCGGTAAAACTATTGGTGATGGAATTGCTGCGATGAGAAATATTGCAGACAGAGAGCTCAATGAAACCTTTTCAACTGCACTTGATGGTCCATCAAAAGATTATGAGGAAAGCTCTTCGAGCTTATATTTTGCTTTTGTATTGGCTTTGATTTTAATCTATTTAGTTCTTGCAGCCCAGTTTGAAAGCTTCAGAGATCCTTTTATTATTTTGTTTACTGTCCCATTAGCTCTTGCTGGTGCTTTGCTTTCACTCTGGTATTTTAATCAAACGTTAAACATTTTCAGCCAGATTGGTATAATTATGCTTATTGGTCTAGTAACTAAAAACGGAATTCTGATTGTTGAGTTTGCAAACCAGCGTAAAGCTGCAGGACAGGAAAAATTAGAAGCGATAAAGCATGCCTCAATTGCACGTCTACGACCGATATTGATGACAAGCTTATCAACTGTTCTTGGAATTTTACCAATTGCTTTAGCACTTGGAGCCGGTTCAGAAAGCCGAGTCTCTATGGGTATTGTTGTAATAGGTGGATTAATTTTTTCAACATTTTTAACTTTGTTTATTGTACCGGTAATGTACTCTTATCTGTCAAGAAAGACAGCAGATGTTTCAAATGTGACTGAAGGAGAATTTGTCCCTGGGTCTGAAGAAGAAGTAGTTATAAGCCGTTAAATTTTTCTCGTAATCGGATTCCAAAATTAAGTATGATTAAGATTATAATTAAGAAAGAATAAGAAAATATATCCGCATCAAAGAAAGTTTTATTCTCATAATGAATTCAAAAATCATCCTGTTCTTAATTATATCATTTATATTTTCTACACTTTCTTTTTCTCAGGAACTTTTAACTCCCGAAGAAGCAATTAAAATAGCCCTTCAGAATAATTATTCAATTAGCATCGCAAGAAATGAAGCAGAGATTGCAGCCAATAATTCTACAATCGGTAATGCTGGTATACTTCCCAATCTTGATGCAAGCGGTTCATACTCTAAAAGTATTAACAACACAACACAAGAATTTTTTGATGGCAGAAGAGTTGAAAGGGATGCTGCTGAATCGTCAACATTAGCTGCAGAAATTTCCCTGAACTGGACTATTTTCGATGGGTTAAGGATGTTCGCATCTCTCGATAGATTAAAAGCATTGAGAGAAACCGGGGAACTGAATTTCAAATCTGAAGTTGAAAATAATATTTCCAATATAATTATAACTTATTATGATATTGTAAGATTAAAAGAAGTGCTGGAAGTAATTCAAACCAACATTCTGATTTCAGAACAAAGAGTTAAAATAGCTAAGGATAAGCTGGAAGTTGGCTCGGGTTCAAGATTTGATTTGCGCCAGGCACAGGTTGATCTTAATGAAGATAAATCCTCTCATCTTAGAGAAGAGTTGAATTTATCGCAAACCAAAATTTTATTGAACACACTGCTCGGAATAGAAACAAATTCAGATTTCAATGTAATAGATACAATTATTTTAAAAGATGATTTGGTATTTGAAGATATTTTTTCTGCTGCTAAAGAAAAAAATAGTCAATTAAGAATTGCAGAAGAGAACAAAACAATTTCTGAACTTGATATAAATCTTGCACGCTCAGAAATATTTCCATGGCTGAGTTTAAATGCCGGTTATAACTTTACCAAGTCTGAATCTGAAGCTGGGTTGCTCCAGGTAAACAGGAACCATGGTTTTAATTATGGTATAACTGCCTCACTAAATATTTTTAACGGGCTAAACACCCGCCGGAGTATTGAGAATGCAGAAATAAATTTCAGGAACAATGAGCTTGTTTATAAAGAAGTGGAACAATTAATTGAAGCTGAACTTCATAATACATTTAACAGGTATGAAAACAGCCGGCAGATAGTGGCACTTGAGAAACAAAATTTAATTGCTGCAGAAGAAAATCTTGATATTGCACTTGAAAGACTTCGCCTGGGAAATATAATCCCTCTTGAATTCAGAGAAACACAGATTGACCTGTTTAATGCCAAAAGCAGATTAGTAGCTGCTCAGTTTGAAGCTAAATCGGCCGAGACTGAATTGTTGAGACTGAGTGGTCAGCTTGTTACCGATCCATAAATCCTGTCAGGATTCTTACCCCAAAAAATGTTAAATTTATAAATAAAATTATATACTTAAGGCAATATGCAACTCTGTATCTTCGAGGATAAAAAAGTTTCCAACTTTTTACCGTTAACATACTCAAGACCTGTATATAGTCTTATTTGCGGATATACTTCCTTAAAAAATAAGATCTTCAGAGTATTCCCATCTTTAAAGCATTCAACTCATTGCAGAGGTTACTTGAGTAATGTTACTGCACAAAATAATCCGGGGATTTTAATTAATTCTTTTGAAGATGAGGAATGTTTATTTATTAATGGAAGAATAATAGCCGACAGCAGTCTGTCTAAAATCGTTCCTAAAAAGAAAAAAGAAAATGTTGTTTATGTTTCAGGTGACACTGTTATCGCTGCTTTCCTATTTGGTTCTAAGTTAGAATCATTTAAGAATAATTTTAAGGACAATATTGATATTGAAGATTTTGATGGAATCCCTGTTGAAGAGATTGAAGTTAAAACTATCAATTATATCTGGGATATTATAAATCTTAATGGGAAAGAATTAACTAAAGAGTTTGAATCTCAAATCAACAAAAGAAAGAAAAAGAATCAGAAGAGA
>JAUSIA010000237.1 GCA_030648225.1 Ignavibacteria bacterium
TCCGGATAGCCCAGCATGTGCCCCATTCCGCTCATTGCGTTGAAGAGTGGCGCATAGCCGACGTAGTGGCTCTTCGGCCCAGTGGCGCCGTAAAAAACTAGCTGTAACAGATTTATATGAAACGGAAACTTCCTGGGATACGGCCAGAACAAATAATGCAGATAAATTTATTCGTAGTAATAAACCATTTGAAGTAGATGATGCGAAGCTTGAAGTATTTAATATGGATATGCGGGAATTGAAATTTCCCGATAATACATTCGATTTTTGTTATTCATCATGTTCAATAGAGCATATCGGCCACTATAATGATTTTCTGAGCCATTTGAATGAAGCATACCGGGTTCTGAAAGATGAAGGTGTATATGTCTTTACAACCGAATTTAATTTCGGCGGTGAAACTATAAAAGATCAGAATAATTATATCTTCTCAGCTGAGTATTTAATGAAGCTTTTTGAGGAAATGGATTTTACTCTTGCAGTAAATCCCGATTTAAACATCACGAACCATGAAAGCAATTACCCTTTACCAACAAACATTTCAAAATTATTTTATTCAGAAGATACAGCTTCAGGCAATAACATCTTCAAGAGGATACCGCACGTTTTACTTCTTAGGGGAAAGTATCCTTTTACATCAATACTCTTTATAATGAGGAAAAGAAGGGACAAAATAAAAATTTCTTCAAATGTCTTTAATAAAAATGAAATTGAGAAAACCAATTCATTTCTTCAAACCGGGATTAACAAATACAGAGAGTGGATTCAAAACTCAAAATTAACTTTATCTCCTTTTGCAACTCTCCCTGAAGGAGTATCTCCTTTCTTTCTTGATCATTCAGAATTTTTTGAAAAGAATAAAAGGCCAATGCCAGATAAGATATTATTCCATACAGATTATTCCTGGTTGGGGAATGGGAAACGGACTATCAGGATTGAAATGAATATAAATAATGTTGAGCCCGGTATTCCATTAAAAATAAATTTAAGAGTTCATAAGTATATGATTCTCAAATCAGATCTGATTACCTGCGACCAGGAATTTATGATAAGAATGATTGAGCCTGGATTGATAGAAAAAAAATTTGAATTAGATGCAGATGAAAATTTCAGTTATGCAATACTTGGTAAATTAGAAGAGGGCACCTGCTCATTTGACAGGATTAATATTCAGGTCAGTCCGGTAAATAAAAATTCAGTACAAGAAAAAAATAAAGAAGTTGATATAACATCTATTGAAAGGCAGTAAGATTTTATGGATTCAACATCATGGAGATTTTCGTGGTATTTTGCGGTAAGCCAGCTAAAGACAAAATACAGGTTTACTGCACTGGGCTTTCTCTGGAATTTTCTTGAGCCTGCACTTTATCTGGTAATTCTTAGCCTGGTATTTTCAGTAATTAACAGGATGAACATTAATGATTATGCTGTTTTCTTATTCAGTGCTCTTGTTCCATGGAGATACTTTGAGAAAGTTGTTACAAGCTCGATGGAATCAATTGTAGGCGGAGAATGGCTTCTGAAAAAAATGTATGTCTCCCCGCTCGCTTTTCCTGCAAACAAATTTATTATATCCACTTTTGAATTTTTGTTTTCGATTACGGTTGCATTTATTCTCTTCGCATTCCTCAAAGAAAACTGGACAATACATTTAATCATTTTACCCTTATCAGTTATTCCGTGGGCTTTGTTTGGAATTGGGCTGGGAATGATTTCTGCGGTACTTTTTACTTTCTTCCGTGATGTCCGTCCGCTGATTCAAATGATATTGACTCTTGTTTTCTTTACTTCACCCATTCTATTTCATAAGAATATTTTCGAACCGGATTCATTACAGGCAAACCTGATGGAATATCACCCGATCACATATTTTGCAGCACTCTTCCAGAAACCTGTTTATGAAGCTGTCTGGCCTTCCGATATTGACTGGATAATATCAATAAGCATCAGCCTGTTCACTTTAGTAACAGGTTATAATCTAATTCAAAAATTTAAAAACAAATTCTACTTCTACTTATAAGATGAAAACAATATTCGAATTAAAAAATGTCTCGGTTAATTTTGATAAACACTCAATAAGCCATAAGACTCTTCGCTATGCTTTAGCAGTAAAGATGAATGGTCATTCGTCGAAAAAGATAAGTGCCTTAGACAATATTAACCTTGTTATTAATGATGGAGAAAATGTCGGACTGATAGGCAGGAATGGTGCGGGTAAATCAACGTTACTAAAAGTTCTTACGGGTGTAATCACTCCTCAATCCGGAATTGTTAACCGCAATACAGGTAAACATATCGTCCCGCTGATTGAACTTGGAATTGGATTTCAACCCGATCTTTCCGGAAGAGAAAACTGTTATCTCTCAGGTATTCTTATGGGCTACAGAAAAGATGAAATTGAAGCCAGGATGGATGACATAATTAAATTTTCGGAGCTGGAAGATTTTATAGATGAACCTGTAAAAAATTATTCTTCAGGAATGTATGCACGTCTGGCATTTGCTATTGCAACAGATGTGAAACCGGATGTTTTACTTGTAGATGAAGTGTTTGGTGTGGGAGACGAATTTTTCATGAGAAAATGCATTATAAGAATGCAAAAACTTATGAAGCAGGGCAGCACTACTATTTTCGTCTCCCATAACCTCGATTTTCTTGTAACACAATGTAACCGTTTGATTTGGCTTGATAAGGGAAAAATAATTATGGACGGTGACCCAGAAGAAACAGCAGGCGCTTACAGGTTATCTGAAGAAATTGCGGTTTAAAAAAATGATGAGGGAATTAAAATGAAAAATAAAATTTTTAATAAAATAATTATTAACGCTACTAATATTGGTGAGAGATCAAGCGGAATCGGTATATATTCGTTAAGCATTATAAAAGAACTTGTTAAAATTGAAACAGACATCTTTTTTGAAATTTATGTTAATAAAAGATGCAAACCTCATTTACATAAAATTTCTTTTCCTAATAATTTCAGAATCAAATGGGTTACTAAATACGTTTCACCGGATTATAATTTTATAGGACATTTGCTAAGACTTATCTATTCAAACCTTCTTTCAATTCTCAATAGAAAAAATATATTTTTTAATACGAGTCAGCTTGAGGTCAGTTTTTTCAACCGGAACCAGGTTGTAACAATTCATGATGTAATTCCTTTGCTTTTCCCTGAGTTTCATAAAAAGCAATATTTTTATTTTAAAAAATTATTAGGTTTTGCTTTACAAAAAGCCCGGATAATAATTACTCCTTCATCCCATACAAAAGAATTAATTACAAAACTGTATAATATCCCTTCATGGAAGATTGACATAATTCCAAATGGGATTCCTGATTACTTTTTAAAGAAGAATGAAGAGAAACAAATAAAAGAAGAATATATTCTTTATGCGGGCAGAATTTGTCCGATGAAAAACATAAAGGGAATTGTAGACGCATTTTATTCAATAAAAGAATTGATCCCGCATAATCTTGTTTTTATAGGTGGAGGGAAAGAGGAGTTTAAAAAAGAAATTCGAGCAGGAAGGCTTCCAAAAAAAATTCTAAATGACAACAGGATTATTTTAAGAGGCTAT
>JAUSIA010000254.1 GCA_030648225.1 Ignavibacteria bacterium
GAGTGAATGTATTAGCCACTTTTTCTCCCTGAAAAATTGTTGTATAACCCATAATTATTTAATTACAGGTTTTACCAGTTTTTATTTCATCCCTAAAGGGATTTCATTGTGTGTTGGTATAAATTTGCTATAAATATTTCATCCCTACGGGATTAAGACAGTTCAATAAATTGGTAAATTATTTAATACAAATTAGTCCCGAAGGGACGGAATATTTATAGAAAAAGAATAAAAAAGAATAAAAAAGAAAACCAAATCCTGTAAGGAATGAAATAAAATTTCGCTTCTTAGCTTAATGACATTGCCTTTGAAGGAGGATATAGGAGGCTTTCACCTTGCTTTCTTATCCATACTTCTGTAAACACCAACCACGATTCCTACAATTCTAAACGATGGATATTTCTTATCTATCACTATTGGTTTGAATTCCGGGTTTTCAGAAAGGAGTTCAATTTCATTTTTCTTTTTATAGAATCTTTTAACAACTGCTGCATCATCAAGGATGGCAGCAACTATCTGCCCATTGCGCGGCTCAAGGTTAGGATTCACAATAACTATATCGCCATTAAAGATATAAGCATCTTTCAAGCTGTTTCCTTTAACTCTTAAAAGAAAAGAATCTTTCGGCATTCTTGCTATAGAAGGAAGTAAAACAATATCAATTGCGTCTGGATAAATTGTAAGCGGATTACCTGCAGCTACTTCTCCCAAAACAGGGCGAGGTATAAAAAATTTATCTTCAAGCGTAAGTTCAATTCCTCTTGAGAGTTTTGGATTCTTCTTAATAAATCCTTTTCTTTCAAGAGCCTGCAAATGCTGCTGAACTGTTGCTCTGTTCCTGTAGCCAAAGTGTTGTGCAATTTCTGCAAGGGTTGGCGGAAAGCCTCTGCCTGTTTTTTGCTCTATAAGAAAATCAAGAATTCCTTTTTGAATTTCTGTTATCTCTTTTGCCATGATGCACCTTCGGTTCGTGAGTTACAATTGAAGTGAACTTGTCTGCTGATAGGCAGAATAATGGTAAAATATTATACCATACATTTGTATGGTATAATGTAAGAAAGGAAAATTAACTTGTCAAATGAAAAAGTGAGGAGGTTTGATGAAGATTATTTTTA
Source organism: Ignavibacteria bacterium (assembly GCA_030648225.1). GTDB lineage: Bacteria > Bacteroidota > Ignavibacteria > Ignavibacteriales > Ignavibacteriaceae > RBG-16-34-14. The sequence continues at coordinate 1,116 of JAUSIA010000254.1, forward strand.
GAGAAAGATTTTTTCTTTTCTAAATAAGCAAATACTTATTATGCAGCAAAGTTTGATTATCATGAGCCTATTTGATAATTTTCATTTTTAATATTGAATAATTATGGTGCTATGTGACTAAATTTAACGGAGTAGACTACTTTAACATCCAGTCTCTCCTCTCTGAAGAAGAATTGATGATACGTGATCTTGTAAGAGAGTTTGTAAGTGAAGAAGTCATTCCTATAATAGAAGAATACAACAGGGAAGGTAAATTTCCATTTCAGCTTGTTTCCAGGATTGCAGAAATAGGATTGTTTGGTTCCACACTGCCGCAAAAATATGGCGGGGCTGAAATGAACAATGTGGCTTATGGACTTGTTATGCAGGAACTTGAAAGAGGTGACAGCGGAATAAGAAGTTTTGTTTCTGTGCAGAGTGCACTTGTCATGTATCCTATCTTTACTTTTGGAAGTGAAAAGCAGAAACAGAAATGGCTGCCTCAGCTTGCAAAAGGTGAAAAGATTGGCTGCTTTGGTTTAACGGAGCCGGATTATGGTTCAAATCCTGCTGGCATAGTAACCAAAGCTGAAAAGGTTGATGGGGGGTACAAACTTAACGGCGCGAAAATGTGGATAACAAATGGAACTATTGCCGATGTTGCTGTTGTTTGGGCTAAACTTGATGGTGTTATAAAAGGTTTTCTTGTTGAGAAAGGAATGAAAGGTTTCTCTGCACCGGAAATGAGAGGAAAGCATTCGCTCCGTGCATCTGTAACTTCGGAATTAATATTTCAAGATGTTTTTATTCCTGAGGAAAATCTTTTATTTGAAACAGAGGGCTTGAAGAATCCGTTAATGTGCCTTAACCAGGCTCGTTACGGAATTGCCTGGGGTGTTGTCGGCTCAATGATGGCTTGCTATGATGCAGCTTTAAATTATGCAAAGACAAGAATCCAATTCAGCAAACCGATTGCAGCTTACCAGATGACTCAGGAAAAACTTGTTTATATGTTAACTGAAATAACCAAAGCACAACTGCTTAACATTCAGCTTGGAAGAATGAAAGATGCCGAGACTTTAAAACATACTCACGTTTCTTTAGCAAAAAGAAACAACTGTGAGAAAGCTTTAGACATCGCAAGAGTGGCCAGAGAAATTCTGGGTGCTAATGGAATACTTGATGAATATCCGGTGATGAGGCATTCAGCAAATCTGGAATCGGTAAAAACCTATGAAGGCACTCACGAGATGCACACACTTATCATTGGTGAAGATATAACAGGCTTTGCAGCTTTTGATTAATTAAAACAGAGAGGTCATCATTAAAGAGAAAGAAAATATTAAGGTAGGATTAACTTTTGATGATATCCTTCTTGTTCCTGCAAGATCATCTATTCTTCCAAGAGAAGTTGATATAACAACCCGTCTGACTAATGAGATAAAACTTAATGTCCCTTTTGTCTCTGCAGCAATGGATACTGTAACAGAATCTGAAATGGCGATTGCTATTGCCCGTGAAGGAGGGATAGGTATTTTACATAAGAACATGTCTATTGAAGCACAATGCGAAGAAGTAAATAAAGTTAAACGTTCAGAAAGTGGAATGATCAGAAATCCTATTACACTAACTCCCGATAAAACTATTGGTGACGCTCTTGAAATAATGAAGAAATACAGAATATCCGGAATACCTATTGTTGATGATTTGAATAAGCTTGTTGGAATCTTAACAAACAGAGATCTCAGGTTTGAACCTAACAGGAAGCTGAAGGTTAAAGATCTGATGACAAAAGAGAATCTTATTACAGCCCCATTAGGAACCAATCTTGAGAAAGCTGAGAAGATTCTCCAGAAGTATAAAATTGAAAAACTTCCTGTGGTTAATAAGAATGGTATTATAAAAGGTTTGATTACTTACAAAGATATCTTAAAGAAAAAGAAACACCCTTATGCTTGTAAGGATGAACATGGAAGATTAAGAGTGGGAGCAGCAGTTGGAATTACACTGGATACTTTAGAAAGAATAGCTGCATTGTCAAAAGCTGGTGCTGATGTTATTGTTATAGATACTGCCCATGGTCATTCTGTTGGAGTTATGAAGGTTATTAAAGAAGCAAGAAAAAAATTTAAATATGAACAAATAATTGCTGGAAATATAGGAACTTATGAAGCTGCACTTGATTTAATTAATTGCGGTGTTGATGCAGTTAAGGTTGGAATTGGACCTGGCTCAATTTGTACGACAAGAGTTATTGCTGGTGTAGGGGTTCCACAGATAACAGCTATAGCGGAAGTATACCGTGGAGTTAAGAAAAAAGGATTACCTATAATAGCCGATGGAGGAATTAAACAAACCGGAGATGTGGCAAAAGCAATTTCTGTGGGAGCAGACTCTGTAATGATTGGTGGCTTATTTGCAGGTGTTGAAGAAAGTACGGGTGAAACAATATTATTTGAAGGAAGAAGCTTTAAGCTTTACAGAGGTATGGGTTCTCTTTCTGCTATGAAGAGAGGGAGTAAAGACAGGTATTTCCAGGATGTTGAAGATGATATTGCCAAACTTGTCCCTGAAGGAGTTGAAGGAAGAGTTCCTTACAAAGGCCCGCTTGCCGAT
>JAUSIA010000255.1 GCA_030648225.1 Ignavibacteria bacterium
CAGTAGAGGCATCAACTTACTGGAAGAACCCATGTTTTGCTGACCTGGATAGCGATGGAGACTTCGAACTGGTTTATGGTACTTCATCCGGAACTATATATGTTTATAGAAATAGCGGAACTACATCCAATCCTGATTTTCAATACTATCCGGATTATTTTAAAATAATCAGGATAGATGGAAACAGCTCAACAGTATCTCTTGCAGATTTTGATGGTGACGGGGATAATGATTTATTAAGCGGAATATGGACAGGAAAATTTATTTACTTCAGGAATGATGGGGATGATCTCACTCCGATGTTTACACAAACCACAATGCCGTTTTCAAATCTTAGTGTTAGCTCATACAGTTCGCCTGTATTCGTGGATTTGGATGGCGACCAGGATTATGATCTTGTTTCCGGTGCATTGAACGGACAGATTTTCTATTATATTAATACAAATGGATCATTCACTGAGAATAATACCATCTTTAATTTTATAGATGTTGGATATACAAGCATCCCGGCATTTGCTGACATTGATGCTGATGGTGATCTTGATTTGCTGGTTGGTTCTGAAACCGGAAGTGATTGCCGTTTTTATTTGAATGATGGCAATAATATTTTTCAGGAGAACACCACAATTTTTTCAGGAATTACTTTCCCTAATTACAGCAGACCCACAATTGCTGATATAGATAATGATGAAGATTATGATCTGGTTATTGGAAGGATTGGCGGAGATATAAAGTTTTATAGGAATGATGGAAATAAATTCTCACCAACATGGGTAATTGCTGATACTCTGTTTGCTGATGTTGAAGTTGACCAAAGTGCTCATCCGGGTTTTGCCGATATGGATGGAGATTCAAGGAAGGATTTAATTCTTGGCGAGTATAATGGAAACTTTACATTCTATAAAAATTTATTTTCACCTGTATCTGTTAATAACCCGGTAAATACAGCGGTTGAGGGATTTCATCTGTTTCAAAATTATCCGAATCCATTTAATCCGAGTACAGTTATAAGTTGGCAATTAGCCGTCCGCAGTCACGTTTCATTGAAGGTTTATGATGTTTTAGGTAATAATGTAGCAACATTAGTTAATGAAGAAAAACCGGCGGGTGATTATGAAATTGAGTTCAACGCTTCTTTACTTTCGAGTGGTATATATTTTTATAAGCTCCAGGCTGGAGAATATACTGCGACAAGAAAAATGATTTTGCTAAAGTAGAAATGAGGGTAGAGAAAAAATCAAAGGATGAAAGAATAAATCATTGATTCAAAAAAAATAATTAATTATAGAATATATTTGAGCATCCAACTGTTATTCCCATTGAATCTGGATAGGGGTATCCTGATTCATCAGAACTTCATAGGAAATCACAGGAAAGCCGAACATAAATGTTGAATAGTAAATCCCAAACCATTTTTCATTTAATAATATTTTTAAATTGTTATTACGTTTTCTCATCTATTAAGAGATTTAAGGATAGAAGTATGTACGAATACCAGAAGAATGGTTTTTTTGCACAGGTTCCGGGAATGATGGAAGATATTTGCAGGCAGGAATTAGATGAACTTGGTGCAACCAATACAAGAGCAGCTTATAGGGGAGTTTATTTTAATGCTGATAAAATTACTCTTTACAAAATTAATTATACATCAAGATTATTATCTCGTGTGCTTGCACCTTTAATATCATTTAAATGTCACCATCCAAACGTTCTTCTGAAAGCAGCGGAAAAAATCCGGTGGGAGGAAATCTTTTCTCTTGAAAAAACTTTTGCTATAAGCGCTTCTGTTGCAAAAAGTAAAATCAATAATTCCTTATACGCTTCACAATGTTTAAAGGATGGGATTGCAGATTATTTCAGGGCAAAGTATGGTAAGCGCCCCAATGTTGATACAGCAAATCCCGATGTCCGCCTTAATCTTCACATTGAAAAAGATGTGGCTGTAGTAAGTCTTGATTTATCGGGTGAATCATTGCATAAAAGAGGCTACCGGCTGCTCGCAGGTGAAGCCCCTATGCAGGAAACGCTTGCCGCTGCCATTATACGCTTGAGCAAATGGGATGGAGAAAATGCTTTGTGGGATCCTATGTGTGGTTCGGGTACGATTCTTTGCGAAGCACTAATGCACTATTGCCGAATTCCTGCTCAGAAGCTCCGCTCTAAGTTTGGCTTCTTTAATATGCCTGATTTCGACAGCCAAACCTGGTATAAGTTGAAAAAAGAATGCGATGATAAAATCCGCCCTTTGCCAAAAGGACTTATTTTTGGTAGTGATAAATCTCAAAGAGTTATAAAAGTTGCAGAGGATAATTTGTCCCGGCTTCCATTTTCTGGTTCGGTTGATTTATCCTGCAAACCTTTCCAGCACGTTAAACAATTTGAAAATGGAACATTAATAGTTAATCCTCCTTATGGAATTCGGCTTGGTGAGATTGAAGATGTCCGGTCGCTTTATAAAGAATTGGGGGATTTCATTAAAACTAAGTGTAACGGAACTTCAGCATTTATTTATACCGGTGAACCATCATTACGAAAATATATTGGGTTGAGTACTACCCGGAGAGTTCCTTTGGTAAATGGAAAACTTGAAGGGGTTCTCCTTCAGATTGACAGTTACAAAGGAAGCAGGAAAAGAAAGTATTCCGATAATAACATAACATTAAATGAGTTTAACAAAAGAAGAGATGATAGCAAGGTTTAAAGAGAATCTGAGGAAAATAGAGAAACTGATTGAGGAGATAGTATATTAACGGCGGAACTTTTACAAACTTCAGGCGAAAGAATATACAGAGACAAAAAAAATGATCCTGCTCAAGTAGTTCGCAATGTTAACAAACCCAATTCATCAAAGGAATTGGGTTTGTCTCAATAAGAAAAAAAATGATCCTCCTCAAATAGGAATCTAAGTTCCTACTTATTTAACTCTTTCGAATGATATGAAGCTTTCTGTTTAAGATTTTTAACACTCCCGACAAAATCTTCTCACATTTAAACAGAATTTTTCTCTATATTAAGATCGTTCCAATTCCATTAAAATATTTTAATAAATGAAGATATTAATGCTATGCTACGAGTATCCGCCTATAGGCGGAGGCGGGGCAAAAGTAGTTCATGGGCTAACTGAAGAATTAGTTAATCAAGGACATCAGATTGATCTTGTAACCATGGGTTTTAAAAATCTACCACGATATGAAAAAATAAAAAGTTTTAATATCTATCGTGTAAAATGCCTTCGATTAAGAGCCAATATCTGCACTCCATTTGAAATGATAACTTACCTGATTTCAGCCTTACCTTTAATTCTTAAATTATGTAAAAAAAATAATTACGATATTAATCATACTCATTTCATTTATCCCGATGGAATTCTTGCTTACATTGTTAATAAATTAACCCACTTACCTTATATATTAACTGCACATGGTTCAGATGTCCCGGGGTATAATCCCGATAGATTTAAAATTATACACAAGTTCTTAAAACCTTTAGGAAAAAAAATTATTGCAAATTCCCAAAGAGTGATTGTCTCAAGTATAAATCTTGAGAAATTAATTAGAAAAGTTTCCCCGGATGTAGATTCAACAATTATACCTAACGGGATCAAGCTGAATAAATTTTCGCCAAACGGAAATAGAGAAAAGAAAATATTGGTGGTTACCAGGATGTTTGAAAGAAAAGGTGTTCAGTATTTTCTTCAGGCACTCTCAGGTTTAAAACATGATTACAATATTAATATTGTGGGTGATGGCCCCTATTTGGAAACCTTAAAGAGATTTGCAGCGGATAAACAATTAAGAGT
>JAUSIA010000295.1 GCA_030648225.1 Ignavibacteria bacterium
AATGAACTCTCAAGGATCGAGAACTACAACTCATATAGTAAATGCTATAATAGAAGGTTCTGATCCTTCTGCCGGTGGCTGGGGCTATGGAATTCAGGTGTTAAATCTTAGCTTAGGAGGTTATGGTTATGATGAACTTTATAGAACAGGTCTGAATTACGTAGCCATGATGGGTCGTGTTCTTGTTGCTTCAAAAGGTAATAACAATACTTCTCAGTTTCATTATCCATCTGATTATGATGGAAGCTGGGTTATTTCTGTCGGTGCAACTAATCGATCTGGATTCAGGGCTGGACCAGGTGATCCTGGCTGGGGTTCTGGGGGAAGCAATTATGGAAATAGTATAGATGTAGTTGCTCCAGGAACAATGACTCTCTCAACTATGCCTACATATTCTACATCTCAAATGAATCTTTATGGTTTAAATACAAGTTATGATAGTCTTAGTGGAACTTCTATGGCAGCACCTCACGTTTCTGGTTTGGCTACACTTTTAATATCGCAAAATCCAAATCTTCATTCGCAGGATGTTCAGGGAATAATTAGAGCATCTGTAGATGATAAAGGAGATGCGGGTTATGATAATTTTTATGGTGCAGGTAGAATTAATTCAGGAAGAGCACTTAAATATATGCAAACCCCATAGACTCTAAACTATTATACCACATCAGGTGGCACTTCTGTATCGGTTAGTGATTACATGACACTTCAATTAATAAATCCAGGAGGTGGTCTGGCTACAGGTGGTTATATTGTTAAAAGGTATGATGTACGTAAAACAATCACATTTCCCACACAATACTCTGTTAATCCTTATATATGGGGAAGAGGTGTGAATGCTACGGTTGGTTGGTCTGCTGCTAATCCAAATTATCAAACTGGATATTGTAATGTCGTATGGGTTAATTCAACCCAAGCTCAATTACAAACTTTTGTATATCAATTTTTTAATGGTTTAGGTCAGTCAGTTGGATGGTATCCCTCAACGGTGGGAAATGCAGCTTTTGCATATTCTATTTTAGGTGCTCCTTTATCTGGTCCTCCTACTACTCCGCAAAATCCAGCGTTATCTAGTTCTATCCCCGGTGGTTATGGCTTTGTTAAGTTTTCCTGGACAGCTAATTCAGAACCCGATTTGCAATATTATGAGGTTTGGAGAAAAGTAATAGAATATGGTGGTAATTGGACCTTACTTGCGACAACAACAAACCCATATTACATTGATAATGAATTTTTATATACAAATCCAGTTGGAGATTTTAGGTTAACCTATAAAGTTAGAGTTAAGGATAATCAGAACCTTTATTCTATCTATAGTGAAGAAATATCCTGCCGAGCCGAGACTGCTAGTAAGAAAGGTTCTCTATTAGAAGGAGAAGTTTCTGATTACAATCTATTCCAAAATTATCCAAATCCATTCAACCCACAAACAACAATCCAATATAATGTGAAGGAAAAAGGACTTGTTCAACTTAAGATATTTGACATTTTGGGAAAAGAAGTTGCAGTACTGGTAAATGAAGTTAAAGAAGAGGGAAATCACTATGTGATTTTTGATGCTAGTGATTTGCCAAGTGGCGTCTACGTTTACAAATTAAGAGTGAATAATTTTATTTCAAATCAGAAGATGATTCTTTTGAAGTAACCGCTCATTAAATTTTAACCGGCTGGTAAGAAACACCAGTCGGCTTTTTTTATTCATTCTCTTATCAGTATCAATTCTTTCTGGGGTTTGGAAAGAAACTCACATCCTTCTTTTGTAACAAAAACTTCTTCTTCAAGAGTAGCGGTTCCGTAGCCATCAACTTTAAGGCGAGGTTCAATTGTGTAAACCTGGGATTCTTCTACTTTCATGAAGGGAGAGTTGCCGTATCTTTCCCATCTAGGTAAAAGTCCCGCACCGCCATCGTGTACATTTCTTCCAACCTGGTGTCCCAAGCCGTGAGGAAAATCTTCATAACCACTCTTAACAATAAAATTTCTTGCAATGTCATCCATTTCACATCCCTGAACTCCGGGCTTCAGGTTGTCAGCAACTTTCTGTATTGCATCGCGTATTACACTGAATCCTATTTCAACATCAACAGGTGGTTTATCCTCACCATCTTTAAGAACATACCATGTCCTCTGAAGATCGGAACAATATCCGTTATACTTAATTCCAAAATCAATATTAACAAGATGACCTTTTTCAACTTTCCTCTCTGTTGGTCCGGAATGAGCACCCTGCGTATCAGGTCCTGTAAAAACTGCAGGACAATGATCTTCATCCCAAGCTAATTCATATCCATCAACTTTAACAAGAGCTTTTATAAAATCTGCAATCTCAACTTCAGAAGCACCGGGTCTTATATAATTACCAACTTCATCAAAAATTCTTAAAGTCTCCCTAACAGCATCACGCATAATTGAAAGTTCGGCAGGAGATTTTCTTCCTCTTAAAGAAGAGATAATTTCTTCAGATGAAATTAATCTATCTTCAAATCCACTCTCCTTTAAATAATCTTTTAAGATGAGATACATTCCATGTGTAAGTCCATCAGCAAGAACAGAATTTTGAGAATAATTAATTGCAATCTTTTGCGGATTCTTCGTCTTCAGGTATTCACCAAGCGGTTCTCTGATTGACTGAACATATCCAACAATATTTTGAAAAAGATCTAATGGTTTTAAATTATCAATCTCTATTGAGCCAACAATTGCTGTTGTATCTCCATCTCTATTTACAATTAAAGCAGACTGCCAGGTAAAATTTATCCCTGCAATCATATCAAGGATGGGATCAGTTGTAATTGAGCTTTCTCTTACAAATGTAAGCCACATATCTACATCTTTTTCATTCAGTATCTTAACTGCCTGGTTAACTTTTTCTTTTACAAGCGGA
>JAUSIA010000296.1 GCA_030648225.1 Ignavibacteria bacterium
GACCCTGAAAAGTTTGATCTTTCGGGAACTCTGCAGTTCAGGGAGAGTGAAGGTAATGATATGCCGGCTACTTTTAATGGTAAGTATTTTGTTATGGATAAATCATACTCAAGCGGAACATTATTCGAATTAATAATCTCAAATAATGAACCTGCTTATGTTTATGCTATTAGCTCAGATCTTACATATAAGACATATAAAATTTTTCCCTTCACAGAAAGAATGGTTGCTTATCTTCCATACAAACAAAATAATGTTGCTATACCAGATGAAGAAAGTTATAATATGCTTGATGAAACAACAGGAACATCTTATTTCTGTTTTCTATATTCAAAAGAAAGTTTAGATATAGATGGAATAATGAATCAGATTGAAAATAGTGATGGCAGTTTCTGGGAAAGATTAAATAATGTGCTTGATGATAAAAGGATCGAAGAAGAAAATATAAACTATAGTTATGAAGGGAAGATCAGTTTTAAGGCAAAAAGCCAGGAAAAATCAGTCGTTCCAGTGCTTGTGGAAATAAATCATACTAATTGAACTTAAGTTAATGAATTGCCACAACCTTTAGGTCGTGGAGTAATGAACTCAACATCTTTTGGCTTTAGTCACAATTTTACGCAAATTTAGGCTAAAGCCCTATATTCTTTGGTTAATTTATTCCCCGACTTGCCTACCGTCAGGCAGGCATAAATGTCGGGACTATTTAGGATTTTAACGGAGACAAAATGAATAAAACGAATCTAAGCTTAATCTTTATTCTGCTTATAAACGGGTTCATCTTCTCACAGGAAAAAGTAAGCGCAACTTTTGAAGCAGTTGAAGGGAAAGTATTAATCCATTATACAGTTAAAGGTGATCCTGAAAAAGAGTATGATGTTAATGTAGTTTTAAAAAGATCAGGTGACCCTTCATTTGAATTAATTCCTGAAGATATATCCGGAGATGTAGGCAAAGGAAAATTTGCCGGTTCAAGAAAAACAATTGTCTGGAACATCAAACCTGAAGAAGAAGCTCAATTAGAAGGGGAAGATTTTTATTTCGAGGTAACTGCAGCAGAAATTAAAGAAGGTGGTGGTTTCCCATGGCTTTATGTACTTGGCGGGGCAGCAGTAGCCGGCGGAGCCGCGGCTTATTTTATTTTAAGCAAAGACAAGACTAACGAAGAAACAGTAAACCTGCCGGGACCTCCCGGAAGGCCTTAATAAATTTAAAGGTATAAAAATGAAAATATTAATAATACTTATTACATTTTTGATTGTGTTACCGACATCGGCACAAGTAACAGGTTCAACTCCATCCGGAAGACTGCTGCCTAAAAAGCAGATTGAGAAACAGACTGAGAATCCAAAAGGAAATTCTGCACCACAGATTGTAATTATGGAACCATCATTAAATAATCTTAATGAAGCTGAACTTAATCAAACCAGTATAATAGTCCGGGGCAGGATTGTTGATAATTCACAGATTATTTCTGTTATGATCAATAATACAAAGGCAACTCTTCTTAATGATAATAACTTTTTTGCTACTATTCCTCTTTCAGATGGAATGAATAATATAAAAGTAGAAGCTGTTAATTCCGCAGGCATAAAAGGAGAATCAGTTTTCAGAATTATTAATAAGGTAGATTCTTTTGCACCGACTGTTACAATTGTCGAACCTTCAGTTACACGCGGTATTAAAGTGATAAGGAAAAGTGAAGTTACTGTTGTAAAAGGATATGCACTTGATCCGAGTGGAGTACTTGAGGTTAAAGTAAATAACCAGAGAGCTTCAGTATCCGATAACGGTGAATTCTCAGTTGAGCTATATCTTAAGATGGGAGATAATCCGATTGTGGTTCAGGCTATTGACAGCTACTTTAATACAAGAACGGACACTTTCACAATTTTAAGAAAACTTGAAGATATAATAACAGTTGGTAGATATGTTGCACTTGTTATAGGAATAAATTCTTATGAAGGATACTGGCGGCCATTAAAAACTGCCGTTAATGATGCTACGGAAATTGCTGACATACTTAAAAGTGAATATCATTTTGCTGAAGTTCATACCTTGATTAATGAAGAAGCTACAAGAAGAAATATTATTGAAAAATTTGAATGGCTTACAAGTAACATTACACCTGATGATAACTTATTAATTTTTTATGCAGGTCATGGTCAGTTCTATAAAGGTCTCAACAAAGGCTATTGGGTTCCTTATGATGCAAAAACAAATTCAATTGCAGATTATATCTCCAATAATGATGTTAAAACATTTCTCGGAGGAATTCCATCAAAACATACTTTATTAATTACTGATGCCTGCTTTGCCGGAGATATTTTCAGAGGCGGTGAAACAGAAAAAATACCTTTTGATCCAAGTGATATGTCGAGGTATTATAAAGAAGTTTACCGCAAACCTTCCAGGCTTGCAATAACTTCAGGTGGTATTGAAGAAGTTATGGATGCCGGTAAAGAAAACCATTCAATATTTACTTATTACCTGCTTAAGGCTTTAAAGGAAAACCCAAATAAATATATGGATGCCAGCCAACTTTTTAATGATTTTAAAGTTGCAGTAACAAATAACTCAGATCAAACACCGATACTCCAGGCAGTAAAAGAAACTAATGATGAAGGTGGAATGTTTATCTTTGTTAAAAGAGATGAGTGAAAAATTTTCAAATAAAAATTTTAATAATATGAAAAAAATCATTTTACTTTTTACCTTATTTATAATTTCAGTTTATCCACAAAAATTGTCTGAATCGTTCGAATCTACCACTTTTCCTCCCTCAGGCTGGACAACCCAATTTTTTGGCGGGAGCGGGTGGTCAAGGGAAACAACAGGTACCATTCCACCAGGATGGTCAAATGGAAGTATAACAACTCCTTCAGGCGGCGGTAGTGCAGTTGCATATTGTACTTATGATTATAATTCAACAACCGAATTTAATGATCAATGGTTAATTACATCACAAATTCTGAGTGTACAGCAAACTGATACTTTATATTTTGTTATGAGAAGACAGTTTCAATATGCTGATACTCTGGAGATCTGGGTTTCGCAAAGTACAAATTCCATAAATGATTTTACTTATATAGGTTCTTTTCTTTTCAGCACCACTACAGATACAAATTGGTTTCTTTATAAAGCCCCTGTTGGTCAGTTTGTAAATCCCGGAGCGAATATATATATAGCTTTCAGAGAATATGTAACTGATAATATTACTAATGGCGGGGCATTATCAATTGATCTGGTTTCTGTATCTGGCGGAACTTCAAATTATCCTTCAACTATTCAATTAAGCAAGTCCTATACATTTGGAGATGTAACTAAAAACACCAGCTACAGGTTGATTGGCTTACCCGGGAATAATAATTTGCCTATTAGTTCATTTACTTCAGGCACGCATAAAAAAGATTGGAATGTATTTTATGATAATGGAGCTGAACCAATTGCTCTGTTAGAATTTAATGGTCAGGCAACCTTTAATTTTACGCCGGGGAAAGGGTTCTGGGCATTGAGCAGAAATCCAATAACGGTACCCGCTCAACAGGTAAATACAGTTACTCTAACAGGAGATGCTTTTAGTATTTCTCTCCATAATGGCTGGAACATAATTTCAAATCCCTTTGAAAAAAATGTAAATGTAGCTGATATCAGAGCTGCTAATGGTCTTGCCCAAAATGCCATTTTCCATAATTTTAATGGGAGCTTTCCTGCAGGTGGTGCAACTACAATGGTACCTTATGAAGGATACTATTTCTTTAATGATGGTACACATCCAACTTTAGATATCCCTTATCCTTTTACCTCAAATTTACCTAAAACAAATGAGCAACCATATTTTCTTTCTGAAGAGAGTTTAAAATTGAAACTTAGTTCAGATGAGTTTTCTTCAGAAATTATGATTGGCTTTGAGACTTCCGCAAGCAATGATTATGATGATATGGATTATTTCGCTCCTCCGGGTAATTTTGAAGAGCTAAGAATCAATTTAGTTAACAAAAATCTTTCAACTTCTTACAAACAGTTATTTATTGAACACAGACCAGAAATTGGTGAGGGGCAATTATTTGAACTGCAGATAAAAAATACAACAAATAAAAATGCTAATCTGAGTATAAATGGAATTGAAAGATTTGCT
>JAUSIA010000297.1 GCA_030648225.1 Ignavibacteria bacterium
CGTTTCAAAATGATTATGACATTTCTCCTTACAACAAGAGGGATCCCCCAAATTTATTACGGGACAGAAATTGGGTTAAAAGGGGGAAAAGGTCATGGAGCTATAAGAGAAGATTTTCCAGGTGGATTTCCCGATGATAACCGGAATGCATTTACCAGCTCTGAAAGAACTGCTTCAGAAAATGAGTTGTTTAACTTTTTCAAAGAAATTTTAAAGGTAAGAAAAAAATATAATGCGCTAAGTCTCGGTCGCCTGGTTCACTATTCTCTTGAAAACGAAGTTTATTTTTATTTCAGAATATATAATAATGAAAAAATTCTTGTTGTATTAAATAACAGTGAAAAGAAGCAAAATATAAAACTCCCTGATGAGGAGTTTCTTAAAAATGTAAAGGGTTTGCTAAATCTTTTAACAAATGAAAAAATAAACTCCAATGATATTGAGATTGATTCTTTAGAATCATCAATTTATCTTGTACAGGAATAATGCCCTTCAATTTATATTTTAAAAATAAATTCATAAGGAGTTATTTTTATGAATAAACTTTCGATAATACCTGAGTTATGGGAATTTCTTAAAGTCAGAAAAAAATGGTGGCTTGCACCCATTTTCATTCTTCTTCTGCTTTTAGGCGGATTAATAATTCTCACGCAAGGTTCCGCTCTTGCACCATTTATTTATACAATCTTCTAATAATTTGTTTCGTCAGTGGGCAAGGGTGAAAAAATATCTGTCCCTAAAAAGAAAAAGAGAATTCCTTTGCCCGGTAAACCTCCCAAGATTGAAAAGGATAAAAAGGCATATAACAGGAAAAAGGAAAAAGATAAGATCCGTAAGAAACGGACGAATGATTGAATGATTGTATGGTCGGTTGACATTTTTCTTTCATAAATCCATACATTCATCTTACACTTGAATTTGCTCTTAACCTTCCGGAATTGTTACAAAAAGTTGCATTTTCTCTTTTTATAACCACATTAAATAAGCAAAAATATTTTTAGATATTATTTTGAAGCCATATTGCTTTGCAATGTTTGTGGCTTTATATTTGTCACCAATCTTGGAGATAATCTTAAAAAATTAAGGCAAATAATGCTTGATAACTTAGATATTAAAATGCTTCATATTCTTCAGCAGAATGCAAGGACAAAACGAAACCAACTTGCAGAAGCGGTAGGATTATCAATTCCCTCCGTTAGTGAAAGATTAAATAAGCTTGAAGAGAACGGAATTATAGAAGGTTATTATGCAAAATTAAACAGGAAAGTTTTTGGCTTCGATATTATGGCTTATATACTTGTGCTGATGGATTCTTCAAAGCATTATAAAACTTTGATAACTCATGTAGAAAAGAAACCTGAGATACTCGAGTGCCATTCGGTTCTTGGGGAAGGTTCTCATATGCTTAAAGCGCTTGTTAAAAACACTGAAGCCCTTGAAAAATTATTGAGTGAAATACAAGCATGGACAGGAGTTGTTTCAACAAGAACTACTTTTGTTCTCTCAACATTAAAGGATACAACAAGTTTAAACATCTAATATTAACTTATAAAAAGGAAAAACTATGGCGAAAGCTCCCTTACCTGTAGACAACGTCTTAAAGTATGTTAAGATAAATAAGATTGAATTCATAGATCTGAAGTTTATGGATTTTCCCGGGCAGTGGCAGCACTTCACTGTTCCGGCATCACAGCTTGATGCAAAATCCTTTGAAGATGGATTCGGGTTTGACGGCTCATCTATACGCGGTTGGAAAGCAATTAATGAAAGCGATATGCTAATCATCCCTGACCCTGACACAATGTTTCTGGATCCCTTTATTGAAGCATCTACAATAAGCCTTACCTGCGATGTTTATGAACCGGCAACAAAAGAAAAGTATGAAAGATGCCCGAGAAATATTGCACAGAAAGCAGCAGCTTACCTTATCTCCACAGGTATTGCTGATACTGTTTATTTTGGGCCCGAAGCTGAGTTTTTTATTTTTGATGATGTAAGATTTGATTCATCACCTAACGGAAGTTTCTATTATGTAGATTCAATTGAAGGAAGATGGAACAGCGGACGTGATGAAGGCCCAAACCTTGGTTACAAGCCAAGATATAAGGAAGGGTATTTCCCGGTTCCTCCTACAGATTCTCTTGTTGATCTCCGTAATGAGATGGTCTTAAATCTTATTAAATGCGGGGTTGATGTTGAAGCTCAGCATCATGAAGTTGCAAGCGGCGGGCAGTGTGAAATTGATTTGAGATTCCAGCCGCTTCTTAAAGCTGCAGATCAGCTTCTTATGTTTAAATATATTGTGAAGAATACAGCAAAGAAGCATAACAAAACTGTTACTTATATGCCTAAACCGATTTTCGGTGATAATGGAAGCGGCATGCACGTTCATACAAGTCTGTGGAAAAAGGGTAAGCCGCTTTTTGCAGGTTCAGGTTATGCAGGGTTGAGTGAGATGGCTCTCTACTTTATTGGTGGAATATTAAAGCACGCTCCTTCTCTTCTTGCATTTACAAATCCAACTACAAATTCTTATAAGAGACTTGTTCCCGGATTTGAAGCACCAGTGAACCTTGCTTACTCACAAAGAAACAGAAGCGCTTCTGTAAGGATACCGATGTATTCTACAAGCCCTAAAACAAAAAGAGTTGAGTTCAGGTGTCCTGATCCTTCCTGTAATCCTTACCTTGGATTCTCAGCAATGTTATTGGCAGGACTTGACGGTATACAGAACAGGATTGATCCGGGTGATCCTCTTGATAAAGACATTTACGATCTTCCCCCGGAAGAACTAGCAAACGTCCCTTCAACTCCTGGCAGCTTGAATGAAGCATTAAAAGCTTTACAAAATGATCACGAGTACTTGCTAAAGGGAAATGTATTTACAGAAGATGTAATTGAAACCTGGATAAAGTATAAAACTGATAAGGAAATTAAACCAATGGCTCTGCAGCCGCATCCTTATGAGTTTGGTTTGTATTATGATGTTTAAAAAATATTAATAACTATATGACACTCACTTTCAAAGTGAGTGTTACTTTTTGTTGTAATTGTAGAGACGCCCCCTACATAGATTTTTTTTCACCTGATTAAATCTCTGAAAAGTTAACCCCTATCTTTTAGAGTATAATGCGAAACTCATAGATTACTATTCTATTGCCACGAGCTTTAGCTCGTGGATAAAAACAAAAAAGAAACTAAGGCTTTAGCCATAGATATAATTAAATTGCGGCTAAAGCCAAATATTTTTTACTTATTTATTCCCCGACATAAATGTCGGGGCTATTAATCAGAAATAATTTAGTTCTATTTCATTGCGGGAACGGGACGTAGTGCAAGCTCAATGCTGTTTAACACTGCCAAGACAACCAGAGACTTTGGAGAGGTTGCCTGTGATATTTCAAACTGTTTTTGAAGCCTAGTTGATATGGTTGTGCAGAGTGTAAATACGGCAACCAATGCCATGTCCATCTCCAGTTCATAAAAGGTGAATTGGAAGCAGCAGTGTAACTAGCTAAAATAGTTGCGAATGTACTTGAAAGCAGACCTGTAATGATGGTCTGCGTATTTGTCCGGCGTAAGCGGCGCATTCGTTTTTCTGCATTTATTTTACTCTGTTTTATCCATTGAACATGGTCATCGGGTATTTGCTGTATATTCTGTCGCATTTCATACCTCCTTTGGTTACAAAATACAATATGACAATTAATTAACCTTTGCTAACTCCATTACAACTTCTTTAAGTAATTGCATCACTTCTTTTATTTGTAAATCAGAAATGTACGGTGCGGGACCCAAACGCAAAACATTTCCACGATGACAACTTCCCTGGTTAAGTGAATTTTGAATTGAGGTTTATCCTATATTAAATGTTTTGTTCTGGTTTAGAAGCTAATCCTTCTTTGTCCTAAAAGTTAAAAATAAATTATTTCCTAACTGTTGACTATTTTTAAGTCACGACTTAACTTCATTATGAAAAATAATTATTTAAGTTTCCTTATTTATTCCTTCTTGAAAATCCATTCTAATAAGGGAGCTGTATAAAGAATATATTACCAAGGTTCTGTATTTATACTTTTCGTTTCGCTCAAACTTGAAATTTACAATAAAGTTAACCAGATAAATTCAATAATTATTTCAAGAGGTTACAGAATGGATTCAATCAAAAAGTTCTCACCCGCATTGTTTGGTGTAATTATTTTTTGCTTTCTACTCCCCTTCGTTAATCTCACCTGCAGCGGTCAGACTGTTATGACTTTGACCGGTTTTCAACTGATTACAGGTGCAGAGGTTGATCAGTCAGGCTTGTTTAATCAACCGGGTATGTTTGATCAAAAAGGTATGCAGGATCAGCAATCCGGGAACCAGAGTGTCGATGCTCAGCCATTAGCTCTTTTTGCAATGTTTGCAGCAATATTAAGTTTAGCTGTAAGCTTTATAAGGAAAAAGACCACGGCTTTTATATGTATGATAATTTCAGCACTTGGCTGCATCTTTTTACTCCTGTTGAAAATTAATATGGATAGCGATGTTGCTGCGAATGGGCAGGGTATTGTGCAGCTGGAATATCAGTTTGGTTATTGGTTTTCATTTTTACTTTTTATACTTGGCGCTGTTTTACAATGGGCTGTATTTAGAGAGAAACCCAAAAGTGAAAACAAAGTGGTTGAAACTCCTCCTACTGCTATACCATAGTTACCGGGCGACTTCATTAATCGCTCTTTCAAATGATGAAATGATCAATTTTAATATTTTAACCATCTCACAATTTTTCTTTTCATAATTATAAATTATAAAACGGTTAAAACCGTTACAATTTTTTTCTTTTATTCGTATTCCCATAGATAAATCTATGGGCTGTTAGGATAAATCTGTGGGCCGCTTATGTTTATTCGTTCATCAATATTATATTTTTATAGCCCATAGCTTCAGCTATGGGATTTTAGAGAGAAACGAATTATATTGAAACCGTTTCAACGGTTTAATAATGAAGATGTTTCATATTTTTAATTATTGAGTAAGGGAGTATTCAATGGCAGAAAATAAAACCAAAGAAACCAAAGCAAGCGTTGAAAAATTCTTAAACAGTATTAAAGATGAAAATAAGTGTGAAGACTGTTTTAAGATAATGAAGTTTATGAAAGATATAACCAGAGAAGAACCCAAAATGTGGGGACCGGCTATCGTTGGTTTTGGCAATTATCATTATAAATATGAGAGCGGAAAGGAAGGGAATTGGTTTAGTGTAGGTTTCTCTCCTCGTAAACAAAACATTACACTTTACATTATGTCTGGCTTCAGTGAAGATCTGCTTTCAAAACTTGGTAAATATAAAACAGGCAAATCATGTCTTTATATAAAAAGCTTAAAAGATGTTGATATGAAAGTGCTTGAAAAGATTATGAGTGATTCAGTGAATTATATAAAGAAGAAGTACCCTGCGGCAGTATAAATTGTCTTAGGCAGTCAAGCCTGAAGAGCTCGAATCCCGCCATTTTTTTTTCATAATTAAAAACGGTTAAAACCGTTCAACATCATTTTGGGTTTTCCTCAATACCAATAGGTCTACGGGCGTTTAATCTGTCCGTCTCCCCTAATTTATTTTTGTAGCCCATAGCTTCAGCTATGGGATATTATAATGGAAAACCCTAAATTGAAACCGTTTCAATGGTTTAAATAGGTAAGTGCAAAATGTCTCATTCATTTTACTAAGGTATGGATTCACGGTGTTTTTTCTACAAAGGATCGTATACCAATTATCAAAAAAGATTTTGAGAATGCTTTATATAGTTACATACAAAACCTTCTTGAAAACGAACTTGACTTTAGAGTGAAAATAATAAATGGAATGAGTGAGCATTTACACATTTTGTTTCTTTTAAATCCTAATTATGCACTGAAAGATGTTTTCCACAGAATAAAAGGAAGCTCCTCTCACTGGATCAACCAGGAAAATTTTATTAAGGAAAAGTTTGCCTGGCAAACCGGATACAGTGCGTTTTCTGTCAGTGAATCAAAGTTGAACGATGTGGAAAAATATATTCAAAATCAGAAAGAGCATCACAAGAAGATTACTTTTCAGGAAGAGTTTGAAGCATTTATAAAAAAATATGGGTTTAATATTCTGGGAAACGGTTAAAACCGTTATAGATTTTTTCTTTTATTTGTGTTCCCATAGATAAATCTATGGGCTAAGACTAAGACAAGACAAGGCAGGTCTTATGGGCTGGAAGACAAATT
This sequence comes from Ignavibacteria bacterium, assembly GCA_030648225.1. Lineage (GTDB taxonomy): Bacteria > Bacteroidota > Ignavibacteria > Ignavibacteriales > Ignavibacteriaceae > RBG-16-34-14. The sequence goes on from JAUSIA010000297.1 coordinate 6,241, forward strand.
TATAGAGCTTTCAATTCATTCTGGTGATTTAAAATATATACGTTGTCCCCTGTTCAACATATAACTTACTTCTATATTATATAGTAATTCATTAATATTATGTTAGGAGGTAGCGATGTATACAACAGGAAAAAAATCTAAAATACTTAATTTAATCTTTCCCCTTTTCATCCTTCTGCTTATCATATCAATCTCCAGCTGCAATAAAGATGAAACTCCAACAGGCAATAATGGTAATCCGGGACCTAATGAAGTATTTATGCGAAACGATTCATTTTCACCGGCAAGCAGAACGGTTTCTGCAGGAACAACAATTAAATGGATCAACAAAGAAAATGACACACACGATGTAACCAGTGGAACCCCGAGTTCTCCTTCGGGTTTGTTTAGTTCACCTGATCTGAATGTGAATGGAGAATTCACCTTTACATTTACTCAGGCTGGTACATTTCCATATTTCTGTTCTCATCACATAGGAATGACAGGAACAATTATAGTTCAATGATTAAATGAAGATGTTCAATCACTAAAAGAAGTTAATTGTCAGTCTGAGTTTATTGAAGACTGACAATTCTTGATTATGTCATAATATTCAGTGTGACAGAAAATTTTTCTTTTGAGAAAGGCATTCAAGCGGTGAATGTTAAACCTTATCCCAATCTATTCCATCCATTCATTCCAGACTTCCGGCTTATATCCAACTGTAACCAATCTTCCATTTCTTACGATCGGTATTTTAAAAAGCAGAGGATCATTCAGCAGCTCTTCTTCAATATTAAAAACCATATAAGCAAGATTTCTTTTATGAAACTGCTTTCCTTCCCTGTCAATCAGTTCTTCAAGCGGG
>JAUSIA010000301.1 GCA_030648225.1 Ignavibacteria bacterium
CTTGCTGTAAGATCTTCAAGCCTGCTGGAAGATTCGCAATACCATCCTTTTGCCGGTGTGTATGAAACTTATATGATACCAAACAACCAGCATAATCCAATCGCAAGATTAAATGATCTTATCAATACAATAAAAAGAGTTTATGCTTCAACATTTTACCAGAGAGCAAAAGATTATATCAAAATAACTTCTTACCGGCTTGAAGAAGAGAAGATGGCAGTTATAATTCAGAAGATGATTGGAATTACAAGAGGCAATAGATTTTATCCTGATTTTTCCGGCGTTGGAAAGTCTTATAATTTTTATCCCATCCCTCCACAAAAATCTTCTGATGGAATTGTTTCAGTTGCACTCGGTTTGGGAAAAACTGTTGTTGAAGGCGGAAACACAGTTCGCTTCTGCCCAAAGTATCCGACTGATCTTATTCAGTTCTATTCTGTTGAAGAGTCTCTGAATAACAGCCAGAGAAATTTTTACGCTCTTCAGTTAAGTGAAAGTTCGCAATTTGATTATGAAACTCATGATACGCTTATAAATAAATACGATATCAGCATTGCCGAAGAAGATGGTCCTCTGAAATATGTCGCTTCAACTTATTCTCCTGAGAATGATACTATCACTGATGGAATTGCAAGAAGAGGAACGAGGGTTATAACTTTTGGACCTATACTTCGCGGTAAATTATTTCCTCTTCCCGGAATACTTGAACTGCTTCTTGATATGGGGACTTGGGGAATGGGAACTCCAATTGAAATTGAGTTTGCAGGAAATCTTACATCAGACGATCAGCAGGCAATGCAATTTAGTTTACTTCAGATGAGGCCTCTGGTTATTACAAGGGAATCGGAAGACGTTGCAATTGGTAGTTTTAATGATAATGAAACTATCTGCCACAGCAGCCAGGTTTTGGGGAATGGCGTTCTTGATGATATTAAGGATATTGTATATGTAGATTATAATCTGTTTGACAGAGCAAAAAGCCATGATGTTGCAAGAGAAGTAAATCTTTTTAACAACAAACTTCTTTCAGAAAAAAAACCTTATCTTCTTATTGGTGTTGGCCGCTGGGGTTCTCTCGATCCATGGCTTGGTATTCCTGTTACCTGGGAACAGATTTCAGGTGCTAAAGCAATTATCGAGGCAGACTTTAAAGAAATTTCCGTAGAGCCTTCACAAGGTTCTCACTTCTTTCAGAATATTACTTCTTTCATGATTGGATATTTTACTGTTAATCTTGAAAAAGGAATGGGATATCTTGACTGGCAATGGCTGCTAAAACAAAAACCATTTGAGGCAATGGAATTCACGCGTCACTTAAGATTTAAAAAACCTATTATAATTAAGATGAACGGACATGAAAATAAAGGTGTAATCTTTAAACCTGGCGGTACACCAGCTAAGCCGGAGAATTAAGTGGAAATGAAATTACAGGATAAAGGAAAAAATGTTCCTGATACCTGCCCGCACTGCGGACAAAAATTAAGTCCCTGGCAGCAGGTTCTTTTAAGTGTAGACAGAGTTCTCACATGCAAAAACTGCTGGTATAGGATTATTCTTATTGTACCTCCAACAGAAGATCAAACAGAAACTGATCCCGACTTACCGGGAAAGGAATAATTAATATGGATTCATACAACTCATTTAAAGTAGCGCAGCAGCAGATTCTTGAAGCAGCCAAACTTCTTAATCTTGATGAAGCAACGATTGAATTGTTAATTCAACCTCAGAGAGAGTATAACTTTACTCTTCATGTTAAAATGGATAATGGACTAACAAAAATTTTCAAAGGTCACCGCATACAATATAATCATGCACGCGGACCAGCAAAAGGCGGCATCCGCTTTCATCCTGATGAAACTGTTGATACAATACGAGCTTTAGCCTGCTGGATGACATGGAAAACTGCAGTAGTTGATCTTCCTCTGGGCGGCGGAAAAGGCGGAGTAATCTGCGATCCAAAGAATATGTCTGAGCGCGAGCTTGAAAATCTATCGAGAGAATACATACGTGCAATCGCTCCTTTAATAGGAGTAGATAAAGATGTTCCTGCGCCTGATGTTTATACAAATCCGCAAACAATGGCCTGGATGATGGATGAGTATGAAACAATTGTCAACCATCATCATCCGGGAGTAATGACAGACAAGCCAACACAGATTGGTGGAACTGAAGGAAGACGTGATGCAACTGCAAGAGGTGGAGTAATTACTGTCAGAGAAGCATGCAAAGTTCTTAATGTTGATGCAACTGGTAAATTTGCTATCCAAGGATTTGGAAATGCAGGACAGCGCGCAGCTTTGTTACATCAGGAAATTCTTGGCGGCGGGAAACTTATTGCTGTTAGTGATTCTAAGGGAGCGATTTATAATTCCAATGGATTTGATGCTAAAGAGCTTGTTACACATAAGCTGAAAACTGGAAGTGTACTTAATTTCCCGGGCTCTAAAAAAATCCCTCATAATAATCTTCTTGAGCTTGATGTTGAAATCCTCTACCCTGCTGCTCTGGAAAATTCTATAACCAAGAATAATGCTGATAAAGTAAAAGCAAAAATAATCTGCGAGCTTTCAAATGGTCCTACAACTCCCGAAGCTGATCTTATCTTAAATAAAAAAGGGATTTATGTTATTCCGGATATTCTTGCAAGTGCAGGTGGTGTAACAGTCTCTTACCTTGAAATGGTGCAGGATAAATATTCCTATTTCTGGACTGAAGAAACAGTACACAAACAGGTTGATGAAAGATTAACAAAAGCTTTTCACACGGTTCGAGATGCTATGAATGAGAAAAAAGTGCATCCAAGACTTGGTGCAATGGTTGTTGGTGTTGCAAGAGTTGCGGAAGCTTGCAAGCTTAGAGGGTGGGTGTGAATCATAATAAGTTCAAGTTCAAGTGTAAGTTCAAGTTCAAGTGTAAGTTCAAGTAAAATGACGAGTGATATACTTATTAAGAAAAGAAGTGATTGGAGAAGGAAATATTCCAAGATTTTCTGATATGAAGAATATGATATTGATAAAATAATAAACCCACCCCGTCCCTCCCTTTATCAAAGTGAGGGCGAGGGAGGGTTTAAATCATCTTCAATACTTGGCGTTTAGCCATTTTTATTAACAACTAAATATATTTTTTAATTGTAATTTATATTTTTCTTATATAAAGTTTTT